>JAUSPN010000017.1 GCA_030656555.1 Candidatus Desulfaltia sp.
AACAAATGACCATAACGTTCATACTTCATGTTGTACCAATAAACATAGCTCGCCCCGATTCGCTTCATTACCTGGGTGATTGGTTCCCTGCCTTCCTTAAGCAGAAGGTGAATGTGATTGCTCATCAGACAATATCCGTAAACATCGTAACCGCATATTTCTTTATACCTTTTTAATGTTGACACTAACTTCTGCTTATCTTCTTCATCATTAAAAATATCCTGCCTGTTAATTCCCCTGACCATGACGTGGTATACTCCAGTACTGCTTTTTTCCCTCGCCCGCCTTGGCATGATCACTTCACACCTTTTTTACGGTTAATATCCCGAGTTTGGCGACATATTTTCCCAACCCCCGCAAGAATGGGGGATTGCGGCGCCACGTTAAGCCAATGTAGTAGCCAAATAACAGTAATTATATAGCTAAATATCTTGATTAATCTGCATACCTGCGGTATAATAGTAGTAGCCAAATATCGCAGGAGGTTACAATGTTTCTCAAAAAATCAAAGAAATCATATAAAGAAAAAGGTTATGAAACATATGCTTTAACCGAGTCCTATCGCGAAGGCAGCAAGGTGAAACACAAGCATATCGCTAATCTGGGCACTTTGACCCCGGAGCAGGCACAGCGGATCCGTTTAGTGCTAAAGGCTCAGAAGTTAGAAGACGCCTTTGTTGGTCACCTGTCGGATGTAGTAGCCAAGCAACACTACCGTTTCCTTGATGTGGCTGTTCAAGATAGCCTTTGGAGACAATTTGAGCTGGACCGGTTCTTTGACGGCATCCCTTATGCCGAGGCAATGGCTGTAAACCGTTGTTTGGATCCAAAAACCAAGATTCATATTAAGCGATGGGCTGAAGCCACGGTTTTACCACGGTTACTGGGGATTGATTTCCCGGATGAATTTGAAATCTACCGTACTCTTGATAAAATTGCCGACCAGGAAGCTGCGTTGCAGAAACATCTTTACCAGCAATACACAAGGTTAGGTCTCACTGCAGAAAACACAGTTTTCTATGACATCACCTCCAGCTATTTCGAAGGAACAAAGTGTGTTTTAGTTGCTTATGGATATTCCCGGGATCACCGTCCTGACCGGAAACAAGTTGTGATTGCCCTGATTATTACCCCGGAGGGTTATCCCCTTTACTGGCAGGTCATGCCGGGTAATACCCAGGATGTGACCACGGTAGAAGAGTTGTTATGCAAAATTAAAGAGCGCTTCGGGATTGAAGAATGCCTGTTGGTCTTTGACCGGGGCATGGTTTCCGCTCATAACCTTGATGCCATTTCCGGGCAAATGCTAACGTACGTTTCTGCTTTAGATAAAGATGAAATACGAACCCTTGGTATTTTAGAGCCTGAGTTTCCAGGACTTTTAGCCGGAAGCTGGCAAGAACAGCTTTTTGCTCAAGGTTTTTACGCCTACGACGAGAAACTGTTTTACCGGGAACATTTTCTGGATAAGCACTATGTGATAGCCTTTAACCGGCAGCTATACCAGGAACAGCAACAAAGCAGGGAAGAACGCTTGCAAAAAACAAAAGATTTTATCGCTTCATATAACGAGGAGCTGAGCCAGGCCCAAAAGAGCCGCAATCAAAAAACAACGGAAAACAAGATCGCAAATCAGCTCCGGAAGTGGCAGATGCACAAAGTTATTTCCTGGCAATTAGAACCTGTTACCATGATAATTGGGGCCGCCAAAGGTAATGAAAGAAAAGTTAATACCTTTCGTGTGGTTTATACCATTAATGAAACCAAGCTCAAAGAGCAGGAATATCTAGACGGAATCCTTTGTTTTGTGACTAATGATTCTACCCTAACTGCAAAACAGGTTATTGGACATTATCGTAAAAAAAACAAAATCGAAGATGCTTTTCGTGAGATTAAAAGTTACCTGCGTTTACGCCCCTTTCATCTGACTCGTGAAAAAAGGGTGAAAGCCCATGTTACCATCTGTGTGCTGGGGTACCTCCTGCTAAATGCTTTGGAAGAAAAATTGAGCCGGCACGAAGAATCGCCAAGCGGACCGTCTGCTCTGGAGCTTTTTAGCCAGTGCTTATTAAACCGCATCGGCCCCAAAGGTAGCGAGAGTTACGTCGAAAGCATTACGGAAATAACACCGGCGCAAGCGGAACTGCTGAAAAGTCTGGGCCTGGGGTATCTCGTCGGGAAGAATTATCTCGACAAAATACTGGAACATTCTGCCATGTAGTAGCCAAATTATTTTTTAAGCCCCCCTGAGGCCCCACGGCTGCGCAACTGGAAAATATTTACGCCAAACTCGGGTTAATATAGCAGTTTAATAGATAGGTGTCAAGAGAACCGTCCCCCTGTCACCCCCAGCCACGCGTACCCGATGCATACTTTCTAACCGGAACAGTAATATACTTTTCACCTGGATCTAAAGGTTTTTCCATCATCTTATCCATATTAACAACTGTGTTCATTGAAAACCATTTTTCTCCACATTGTTCACACACCATAGCTGGAACGTCTTCAATTAAATAATAATAATCATTTTTATATCTAGTAATTGCAACCATTTCTTTTTTCATTTCACCACTGCATAAATAACATTTCATTCTCTTTCCCTCCTTGTTCTTTCATCAACAAATTTTGGAGGACTCGGTCTATAAACAGTAATTATGAAAAGGTTATCTTCTTTACTTCCTAAAACAACGTGCAAAAAACCTATGTTATCCCTGCATAAAAGCAAGCAGCTATGACCTCTTTGGTCTTCAGAATAGTCTTCTATTATCTCACTATTTAACATTGCATCAATTAATTCTAATGACATAACGTCACTTGTATCCATTTTATGAAGGCTATGCTCACTAAACTGAACAAGACCTTCTTTAAGCTTTTTCTTAATATATGCCTCGTTCATATTTTACCACACTGGTTCATGTTTAAAATAAATATATAAGCTTTATTGTTTGTATTTTACCACATACTTTGTCACATGCATATCCGAAGAATTCTAATCCATACTTTACAGAAATTGTCCCCGGGTTTTTTATCCTGCCGGTAACAGAAACAAGGAGAAGCCGGTTAAGGACTTCCCCCTGTTAGTGTGAACATGGTGGTGGCCACCATGATACTAATTCAGAATACCTCTTATGACTCCAAAACTAACTCCCGTTAGTCTTTCGATTTGCCTTATTGATAATCCCCTATGCTTAAGCTTCTTGATCACATCATTCCTCTTTTGCTTTTCAAAGTTTTGAATTTCGCTGGGGCTTTTCAATCCAGTAATGTTTCGGATTAGTTCTGCTGCTTCTAAATCATTCAACCTCGTTCCATCATCATATTCCAAGTAGTAATCATCATTATTTTTCTGATTGAACTTTTCCCATAAATATAATGCCTCTATTGAATTTGACGAAAATAAACTAAGGGCAAACCGGGTATCACATATCTCTGCTTTTTTTGTATATTCTCCATAACTGCTCCAGGGATACGCCTGAATCTCTTTTACTATCCCTGCTTTCAGTGGATTTTGGTGAATATATCGCATCGCTGCCAAAAAATATCTATCTGTCTCAACTACTTCACTTTTATACCGGTCTTGAAATAAATGACCTCTACGGCTGTACTTCCAATTGAACCAGTATACATAGCTTGCCCCAATTCTGCGAAAAGCAATTCCTAAATCTTCTTTTCCTTCTTTCATCAGTAAATGGATATGATTGCTCATTAAGCAGTAGGCATATACTTGATATCCACTGGCGTCTTTATATGCCTTAATTGTCTCAAGATATTTCTGATTGTCCTGATCATCTTCAAAGATTCGTTGTTTATTAATCCCCCTTAATACCACATGATAAATTCCTGAGCTGCTTTTCTTTCTAGCTCTTCTCGGCATAAACTCACCCTTGTCAAGGATAGCAGAAATATATGAATCTTGTCAACACAAAAGAACCGTCCCCTTGTGTC
>JAUSPN010000029.1 GCA_030656555.1 Candidatus Desulfaltia sp.
ACAATCAGAAGAAAGATTGAAAGAAGTAGCATCGATATTTGAAGAAAAGGGTTGGGAATATACAATTGGATTAGAGCCGGATAAACCAGAGGATATTACCGATTTGGAAATATTATTGAATCCACCAAAATCAAAGATAGCTGAAAATAAAGTTGGCCGTAATGAACCCTGCCCATGTGGAAGCGGGAATAAGTATAAAAAATGCTGTGGCAAATAAGGCTATTTTATATTCCAAAGGATTAGTCTGCTTATTAAAAAGCAAGATTCATCAGCGAACCTGTTGCTTCGCGTTATAAGGAAAAAGATAAAAAATGGAAAAATATAATAACTTCGACTTAAAATCAAAACAACATTTTGGTGATTGTGTATATTGGGCAATGATGGCACTAATTCCTTTTATTATTGCTTGTGTGTCAGTTGCTAAAAGCTCTTTCCTTTTGTTAGGTGTTTACTTGGTTGCTTTTGTAACATTACAAATTTTAATATTCAGATTTTTATGCACACATTGCCCCCACTATTGTGAGGATTCAAAGCGACTACCTTGTTTATCCCTCTGGAATTTTAAAAAAATATTTAAACCCAGGCCTGGGCCATGGAGCTTAACTGATAAAATGATGCTCTTGGTGCTTATGAGTATAATATGCGCATTCCCAATTTACTGGATTTTTCAAGACAAGTTGTTGCTGATTATATATATCCTGTCCGTGATCAATTTTGTGGTTACATTAAAAAAATACGAATGCTCCAGATGTATATATTTCCATTGTCCAAATAACAGCGTACCTGAAGAAAACAGGAAACGTTTTCTAAATAAAGAAAACATTGAACCGCGATAGCGAGCGAATCTAAAATGAGTTCAAATGTTATCCGGCTTTGCGGCGGAAGAAAAGGAAATGAAAAAAGAAGATTACCGAAATCAAGCGTTGAAGATCTTCCCACGGGTCTGCGCAAAATGCGGCCGGGAGTTTTCCGGCAAAAAACTGCGCGAGCTCACGGTCCATCACAGAGACCATGATCACAGGAACAATCCGCCCGACGGCAGCAACTGGGAGCTGTTGTGCATCTACTGCCACGACAACGAGCACTCTCGCTTACTGGATGCCGAATGGCAGGACACTCAAGATTCGGATACCGAAAAAAGACCGGCAGCCACCAACACCCCTTTTGCAGACCTCATAAAACTGTTGCGTGTGCCTGTCCATCAAAGAGGGAAGGACGAAGCAGAATGATTTACAACCGCTGAACAAGAAAGGAAAAATCGCCCAACCAGGCGCACTTGACGTCGAGAAGTGCGGCGGTGCCGACGCGTAAGGAAATTTATGAAATCAAACAGCAAACATTGGGATGAAATATTTTCCAAAACAGAAGATGCAAAGTTGGGGTGGTATGAAAAGGACACTTCTCAGACATTTAAGTTGTTGAATGAAATTCCTGGTTGGGAAAGAGCCACAGTATTTCTTCCTGGTGCCGGCACGTCTATTCTCATAGAAAATCTTATTTCCAAGGGGATCAAACTGATTCTTAACGATATTAGCAATGAAGCGTTAAATCGGGTCAGGCAAAGATTGCAAGACGAATGTGAAAAAATTGATTGGCTTTGTCAAGACATCTCACAGCCAATCAAAGAACCCATGCCTGGAGTCGACATATGGATTGATAGGGCTGTTTTGCATTTTTTAACCAATAAACATGATATTAAAGGATATTTTGAAAATTTAAAATCAATTCTGAAAGCAGGGGGTCATGCAATATTTGCAGAATTCTCAATGATAGGTGCGCCCAAATGTGCAGGTTTGATGCTCTACAGGTACTCTATTGATGAATTGTCGAAAAATTTGGGTTCATCTTTTAAAATTGTGTCTCATTTTGACTATACGTACATAAATCCTTTTGGCGGTCAAAAACCATACATTTATGCTCTCTTCAAAAGAGAAAAGTAAAAACATTTGCTAACAACGGTATTAAAGGCAAAAAGCCGCCGCGCCTTATGATAAGTGCTTGTTGGGCACTATGCTTGCGGGTCCTCTGTTGAAGGGGTCGGCTCTTTTTCAGTTCCATCGGTTTCAACCGCATTGTTTTCCAGCTTGCGCTGCATTTTTTCCTCTTTCTTTTTTTTCTTGTCCATTTCTTTCTGACGTTTCTTGAACTGGTAATGAGATTTTGCCATGGCATTTCCTTTCTGGTCGGTTGCCGGATCGACCGAGGCGATAAGATCGCTGACAAAAGGAAAAAGAATCCCAGCCGGCATAATGATGTAAGCGATCAATAAAAAAGGCATCCCCAGTTCGACAGGAGATGCCTTTAATTGCTTTAATAAAAAGCAGGTTAGACAACCGTCACATTGGCAGCCGCCGGACCTTTTGGCCCTTGCTCGATTTCAAAGGTCACGTGAGCACCTTCACTGAGGGATTTAAAACCGGTCGCATTGATTGCGTTATGATGTACAAATACATCCGGTCCGTTTTCCTGTTCGATAAATCCAAAACCTTTGCGGTCATTAAACCATTTAACAGTTCCATTTGTCATAATATCATCCTCCTTTCAAAAAAATTTCAACGTTACAAACTGAAGGATGATAACGTTTAACAAACGGATAATTCCAACAGAAAGAAACCCTTCCGCCAATTTACAGCAGAACTTAATTGATGACACACACTAAGCTCCTTATATATGTAATAGCAAGCTAAATATTTATTTTTTTTTAAAAAAACCAACACATCAGTATCATCCACATCTTTTTGTCAGACCGCAAAAGTCAGCAACAATCCAAGCATCATAGAATATGTTCGACAACAATTTGAGCTGTTTTTCCTCCGTTCCAGTGGTTCCAGCGCAGTTTGAATATGATCTGATTGAAATTTTCCTGCTGGTTTTTGTTTGTATCTACATTAAAACATATGGCATTAAAGGAATTACCCAACCTGGAATCAGGCTGCTTTAAAAGCATGCGTCTGTGGTTTTTACCAACGATTTTTGAATCTATTACACTGACATTTTTGGCTATAAAAAGAGGTTCATCGTTGCCTGTGCCAAACGGCTTTAAGGTTTCAAGTTCATTGATCAAGGCTTCTGAAATGTCGTCGAAATCGAGTTCATAATCAATGGAAATCGTCTGCACAAAATTATCCGGAGAGGTCATCTGTTGAACGGCGTTTTCAAAGTTTTTTTGAAATGCATCCATATCCTTGGCCTTTATTTTCAGACCCGCCGCCATTGAATGACCGCCAAAGGTTTCAAGAAGGTCAGAGCATGACATAAGCCCTTTATAGATATTAAACCCCGGTATGCTTCTGGCCGATCCTTTGCCGACTCCTTCTTTTATCGCGACAAGGACTACCGGCCGGAAGTATTTTTTTACCATCCTGGATGCAACTATACCCAGAACTCCTTCATGCCACATGTTACCCAATTTATTATCTGATAAGACCAGAGAACTATTTTTGAGCAGGTATTGATTGTTTTTTAAATATTCGAAAATATCCTCCATTATCTCTTGTTCAATATTATGCCTTTTAATGTTCATGCTGCTGAGTGATTGGGCAAGTTGTTTGGCGGTTTTAAGGTTGTTTGTAGTAAGGAGCTCAACAGCGGCTGAAGCATGATCGATTCTGCCCGCAGCATTTAACCTGGGCGCCAGCCTGAAGGCGATATCTTCCGCATCCACGAAATTGTTTTTTGTTCCGCTGGATTCTATCAAGGTTTTTATGCCGCATCGATCGCCTGTATTTATTATTTCAAGCCCTGTTTTTACCAATATGCGATTTTCATCAATAAGGGGGACCATGTCGGCCACGGTTCCAAGAGCCACAAGATCGCAAACGTTTTTCAGATTAGGTTCCGGCCTGTTTTCCCAGAAATGATTGTCGCGCAGGTGTTTTCGGAGGCAGATCAGAAGATAAAAAGCTACTCCGACACCTGCAAGTATGTGAAAATCGGATGAGCAATCACGACGCTTTGGATTTAGAACGGCAACGGCATGGGGTGGTTTATCAGATATTTCGTGGTGATCTGTAACTATTACATCAATTCCGGAATATTGAGCTGTTTTTATAGCATTGTTACTGCTTGAGCCGCAGTCAACGGTGATTATCAGGTTTATTCTATTTGGTATTGCGTAATCTGTTATATGTTTTGTGTGAAGACCGTATCCTTCTTTGGTCCTGTGTGGGATGTAATATGAAACATCTGCTCCGGTATAATGTAAAAACTCGAAAAGAATTGCTGTTGCAGTGATCCCATCAACATCGTAGTCGCCAAAGATTAATATTTTTTTATGATCTGTTATGGCCGAATAGATACGCTTTACAGCAGTATCCATATTTTTTATTGAGAATGGAGGCCTCATATTGTTAAGAGAAGGCTTCAGGAAGCGCAGGGCATCATCTTTTGAAATAATTTTACGATTTACCAGAATAGTTGCTGTAACAGGATTGCATTGCAACTTCCCGCGGATGCTTTCGACTACATTGGTATCTGGTTGTAAAAGCTGCCAACATTTTTTCATGACAAGAATTATATATCCGATATCAATAATTTGAACAAGTCATTAAGACTTTTTTATTGATAAATTAATTAGTATGATGTTAATTAATTCTTAATTGCGCCCTTGATTTTTGTTAAAATCAAGGCGGTAAAGGAGCCAAATTTAATTTTTGAAGCTCCCCGCCCCAAGCAGCGGGGAATGCGCTCGCTTTTGCGGTTCAAGCGGAGCGAGAAATCTTACAGCATTGGATTTGCCTTGCAAACAATACAGAAATATTATCGTGTTGATCGAAGAGAAATCTGTTTTTTAAGATTTATTTTTGAGGCTTATGACGGCATAGCAGTATTAACAACAATTGATCCCGTATTGGGTTTTGTGGTTCTTCACATTTCTTCCGGGTGTCAAGAAGAGGTTGAGATGGTTTTGCAGGATCTTAAAAAAGAGATTATGATCGAACCGGTTGCAAATTTCGAGAAATCAATGGAGGTGTCATGAAAAAAGGATTCTATTTTGGCCTTGTGGTGATATTATCTTTTTGTACGCTTGGAATGGGAGGTATGGGAGGAGGGGACGCTATAACCGTGCCTGAGCCCGAAGAAAACTATGCGGTAACTCTTATAGACCAGGCTGACGTGTCAATTGATCTTGAGAAATTTTCCTGTGACGGGCTGATCTGTCTTATAGGTAAAATGGGCAGGGTTGAAATATCTATCGGCTTTGACAAAATAAACTCTGTTTTTTTTCTATTACAGGATAAAGACGTTAAGGCAAAGGTAAATTTAAAAGACGGGAAAGCCATCGAGCTTATTGTAGACAAGAAAAAACCTTGCTATGGCGTATCTTCATTTGCAGATATCAGAATAGAAACGCAGGATATAAAAAGGCTTACTATTAACAGAAAGATACCGAAAAAAGATTGATGAGCACTAAATACTTATACATTAATACTATCGGATGTCAGATGAATGTTTATGACTCTGAAAAGATTTCAAAAGTATTAAAACCACTGCAATATAACATGACCTCATCTCCTGAGAAGGCTGATTTGATTATTGCAAACACATGCGCTATAAGGGAAAAGGCGGAGCAGAAAGTATTCAGCTTTTTAGGGCGTGTTGCACATCTTAAAAGAAAAAAGCCGAATCTTATTTTAGGGGTTGGCGGATGTGTGGCACAACAGGAAGGGTTTAAGATACTGGAGCGTGTGCCGTATATTGATCTTGTTTTTGGTACCCATGCTATCGGTCGTCTGCCGGGCATGATCGAGCGGATAGAGGCTAAAAAATGCCGTATTGTCGATGTTGAAATGTCGGAAGGAATAGACGAATCTGTTTTTAGCGCTTATACAGACGATAAGGGCAAGGTTGCGAGTTTTGTAACCATAATGCAAGGGTGTGATAATTATTGCACATACTGTGTGGTTCCTTTTGTGCGGGGCAGAGAGGCAAGCAGGAGTTCTGAAAAAATAATTAGTGAGATCCGCAGCCTTGTTGAGTCCGGTATAAGAGAGGTTACCCTTCTTGGCCAGAACGTAAACAGTTTTGGTAAAAAGGAAGGATTGTGTTCATTTTCAAAACTTCTTTCTCTTATTAATGAAGTTGACGGTCTTTTAAGAATCAGATTTACTACTTCACACCCAAAGGATCTTTCAGATGATTTAATTTATAATTTTAAAAACCTTGGTAACTTATGCAGGCACATACATTTGCCTGTACAGTCAGGATCGGACAGAATATTAAGAATGATGAACCGGAAATATTCCAGAGATTATTATCTTGCAAAAGTAGATAAACTGCGAAATATTTGTCCTGATATAGCCATCACCTCTGATTTTATTGTAGGTTTTCCAGGGGAGACCAAGGATGATTTTAATGAAACGCTGGATCTTATCAAAACAGTGCAATATGATGATATATTTGCGTTTAAGTATTCCGACCGTACAAAGGCTCCTTCAGCTCTTTTTCACCACAAGATATCTGAACAGGATAAGAAAGACAGATTGATTGAATTGTTGAAATTACAGGAATATTATACGAAAAAAAAGAACAAAGCTTTGGAGGGATCGACCCAATCAATACTTGTAGAAGGGTTAAGCAAACAGCAGCTTCAAGCCGACGCAAAAAACAGGCATGTCCAATGGACAGGAAGGACATCAACAAACAAAATCGTAAACTTTATTTCAAACAATGATATTCCTTTGCATGATGAAAATTTTTCAGGAACGATAATTAATGTAAGAATTGAAAAAGCATTATCCCATTCTCTTCAAGGGGTAAGAGTGAAATAATTACTGACTTGAAAGGAGAAAAACGCTTATGCTACACAGGGTGAGCATAGCTGGACTGACTATGGATCCCACATCAAATACTCCGATTATTATTTTAAAATCAGAGGAAGATGGTCAGTCCATTCCAATATGTATTGGATTACTTGAAGCAACATCCATAGCTTCGAGCATGCAGAATATAAAGTTAGATCGTCCCATGACACATGATCTTTTCAAGAATCTTACAAGTATGCTTAATATTGATGTGTCAAAGGTTGAGGTATGTGATTTAAAGGATAATACCTTTTATGCCAGAATATATTTTATTTCCAAAGAGAAAAACTTCAGCATGGATGCCCGTCCGAGCGATGCAATAGCCATTGCTTTGAGGTTTAGCGCTCCTATTTATATTGATGATGAGGTTATTGCTAAATCAAAGCATGGAGATCTCAAAGCAGAAGCTGTGGACAAAAGCGAAGAAGGAAAAAAATGGGCGGAATATCTTGAACAACTTTCTTCAGAAGATTTTGGCAAATATAAGATATAGGTAACAGGTGTTAAGTGTCAGGGATAATTGAGCGAAAAGCTGAAAGTAACGAGCAACCAGTAACGAGTAACGAATTATGATTGATCTTCATACACATTCGATTTTTAGCGACGGGGCTTTGATCCCATCCGAGCTTGTCAGGCGCGCTGAATTTGCGGGGCTAAAAGGAATTGCAATTACCGACCATGGTGATTTGTCCAATCTCGATCTTATAATTCCCAGGATAGTCGCAATAGCGGAAGAGCTAAATAGCGTCGTAAAGATAAAGGTTATTCCTGGCATAGAAATCACACATGTTCACCCCTCCTTGATAGCTAATAATGTCAGAAAAGCGCGTTCTCTGGGCGCTAAGATCATCATTGTCCATGGCGAAACAATTGTCGAACCGGTTGTTGCCGGCACCAACAAGGCTGCCCTGGAAGCAGATATTGATATACTTGCGCATCCGGGAATGATTAGCGAAGAAGAGGTTTTAACAGCAAAAGAAAAAGGGATTTTTTTGGAGATATCGGCACGTAAAGGGCATTCTTTAACCAATGGACATGTTGCAAAGCTCGCCGGTAAAATTGGCGCAAAGCTTGTAATTAATTCCGATACGCATGATCCTGGTGATTTGATCGATAAAAGCATGGCGCGACGCATTGTTTGCGGTGCTGGTTTGACTGAAAATGACTTTGAAATAATGCAAGAAAATGCATCATTTTTTCTATAATTATCTATAGATAGTCTTGATAAAATCAAAACGCTCAATTTTGCGAATTAGTCTTATTTCAAGTTGCTTGCCTCATATAAATTCCGTTGACCATGTCAAAAAAGTCCGCCTGTTTAAAGCAGAAAACCATACGAAACTGTCAAACTTGAGGAGAAATAATAGTTTTGGATCCAATTAAAAATAAGGACTTGGAGATTGCCCAGCATGCGGAAAAGAACATGAAAACCGTATATCAATTGGGCGAAAAACTCGGGCTGGGAAAAGAGGAGCTCCTTCCCCACGGCCATTATGTGGCAAAGGTTGATGCTCAAAATATTTTGAAACGCCTTAAAGACAAACCAGACGGTAAATATATTGATATAACCGCTATAACTCCTACACCGCTTGGAGAAGGCAAAACCACCTCAACCATAGGATTAATTCAAGGGTTGAGCAGACGAGGCAAAAGTGTTACCGGCGCAATCCGTCAACCTTCCAGCGGGCCGACAATGAATATTAAGGGAAGCGCGGCAGGCGGCGGGCTGGCTCAGTGTATCCCGTTTACTCCGTTTTCGTTCGGGTTGACAGGAGATGTAAACGCCGTAATGAATGCGCATAATCTTGCTATGGTGGCATTAACCGCCAGGATGCAGCATGAAAATAACTATTCAGATGAGATACTGGCAAAAAAGAATCTAAAACGGCTCAATATCAATCCCAAAAATATTGAGATGGGATGGATTATTGATTTTTGCGCTCAGTCGTTGCGTAATATTATTGTCGGTCTTGGGGGGAAGATGGATGGTTTTCCCATGCAATCCAGATTTGATATTGCTATGAGTTCTGAGATTATGGCTATTATGGCAGTTGCAAGCGATCTGAAAGACATGCGTGAACGGATTGGGAAAATAGTGGTCGCATATAACAAAAACGATGATCCAATTACTACGGCGGATCTTGAGGTTGACGGCGCTATGACGGCATGGATGGTTGAAGCCATTAATCCGAATCTTATCCAGACCATGGAAGGACAGCCGATTTTTGTCCACGCAGGACCTTTTGCAAATATTTCAATAGGTCAGTCGTCAATCATTGCAGACAAGGTCGGGTTGAAACTTGCTGACTATCATGTTACCGAAAGCGGATTTGGGACAGACATAGGCTTTGAAAAATTTTGGAATTTAAAATGTCGTTATAGTGGATTAAAACCCGACTGTGCTGTGATAGTCGCGACCATCAGAGCATTGAAATGCCATGGAGGAGGCCCTTCGTTGCCTCCGGGTAAACACGTGGATTCAGCCTATCTTGAAGAAAATGTTGAATGGGTGGAAAAGGGTTGCGAAAATCTTATTCACCATATTAAAATTGTTCAGGGTTCAGGAATAAATCCGGTTGTATGCATAAATGCTTTTCATACAGACACCAACGACGAGATAGCTGTTGTGCGCAGACTGGCAGAGGCTGCTGGCGCCCGTGTCGCTGTTTCTGAGCACTGGCTAAGGGGCGGCGAAGGGGCCCTGGATTTTGCCGACGCAGTGATTGACGCATGTGAAGAGGAAAACGATTTTCATTTTCTTTATGATTTAACTGTCCCGCTACGCGAACGGATTGAGTTGATTGCAAAACAGGTTTACGGCGCAGATGGTGTAAGTTATTCTCCTGAAGCTGAGGCGAAGGCAAAGAGAATAGAAAACGATACGGAATCGGCAGGGATGGGGACATGTATAGTCAAAACACATCTCAGCCTTTCTCATGACCCGGATATTAAAGGTGTGCCGACGGGGTGGATACTTCCTGTAAGGGATATCCTTATTTATAAAGGGGCAGGGTTGATAGCGCCGGTGGCGGGAAGAATAAACCTTATGCCCGGCACTGCTTCTGATCCGGCTTACAGGCGTATTGATGTGGATGTAAAAACAGGAAAGGTAAAGGGCCTTTTTTAAGAGGTATTAAATAATGTCTGCAAAAATTATCAGCGGGACCAAAATCGCAGGGCAGATCCGTGAAGATCTAAAGAAAGAGATATCTGAATTAAAGGAAAAACACGGCTTAATTCCCGGCCTGGTTACTATTCTTGTTGGTGATGACCCGGCTTCAAAGATATATGTTGGCCAAAAGGAAAAGGCCTGCGAAAAATTGGAGATTTATTCAAGGCGGATTGATTTGCCTCCGGAAACCACCGAGAGCGCTCTTTTGTCCTTAATAAAGGAGTTAAATAAGGACGCTAAGATTCACGGTATATTGGTACAGCTTCCGCTTCCGAAACAAATCGATCAACAACGTGTTATTTACGCAATCGATCCATCTAAGGATGTAGATGGTTTTCACCCTGTAAATGTTGGGAAGATGGTTGTCGGAGAAAAAAGCTTTTTGCCATGTACACCTCATGGGATATTGGAGCTTTTGGTTCACTCCGGCATACAGACAGAAGGGGCGGAAGTTGTGATTGTGGGAAGGAGTAATATTGTCGGCAAGCCACTTCTCAATTTAATGATCCAAAAACGGCCTGCCGGCAATGCAACTGTAACTATATGTCATACAAAAACGAGAGATTTGTCTTTTCACACAAAGCGAGCTGATATTCTGATTGCAGCCATTGGCCAGCCAAAAGCAATTACTCGGGATATGGTCAAGGATGGGGTCGTTGTTATTGATGTTGGGGTAAACAGGATAGGAAAGACTCCTGAAGGAAAGTTGATTTTGGCAGGTGATGTGGATTTTGAAGGGATAAAAGAAAAAGCTGCTGCGATAACGCCGGTGCCAGGCGGAGTAGGTCCAATGACGATTGTTATGCTCATGAAAAATACTGTGGAAGCAGCTAAAATGAGCTTATGAAAGATAGTTAAACAAGGGGGCATGAATTGAGGATAGATATTCCAAGGGTTGCTTATACAGGAACGATAAAAGAGATTACATTAGGAAGGAACAAAAATAAAATAACTATTGGCGGAGAGTCGTGTTATCCTTTTCATTTATTTGAAGGAACAATGCCGAATCCACCGAAAATAGCTATGGAGGTGTATGACAGTGCGCCTGAAGATTGGCCTGACAGCGCTATGGAACCGTTTGCCGATGTTGTGGATGATCCTGTGGCATGGGCCAGAAAATGCATTGATGTGTATGGGGCTGAGATGATTGCGCTGCAGATGGCGAGTACAGATCCAAACGGTAAAAACATACCTGCTGATAAGGCGGCGGCTATTGCAAAAAAAGTATCAGATGAAATAGAAGTCCCACTGATCATTTGGGGGTGTGAAAATGTAGATAAGGATACCGAGGTATTAAGAAGTATTTGCGAAATCTGTGAAGGCAGAGACTTGATAATCGGCCCTGTAGTTGAGGGCAATTATCGTGCGATCGGGGCAACAGCGATTGCATATAATCATACTGTTATTGCTTCCACACCGATTGATATAAATCTGGCAAAACAGCTTAATATTCTTCTGGGGAACTTAAATGTTCCTGACGATAAGATTATTATTGATCCATCAATAGGTCCTATAGGATACGGGCTTGAATATACATATAGTGTGATGGAACGGATAAGGGTAGCAGCGCTTACACAGGAAGATGAAAGACTTCAGTACCCTATAATCCTCAATCTTGCAAAAGAGGTATGGAAGATAAAAGAGGTGAATGTGAGTGAAACGGAGGCGCCGCTATATGGCCACAAGAAGAGCAGAGGTGTTTTGTTTGAAGCATTGACCGCTCAGTGTATGCTCATGGCAGGGGCTAATATTTTGATAATGAGACATCCTGAGGCTATTGGATTAGTGAAAGAGTCAATAAAAGACCTGATGAATTCGTAAAAAAACGAGTTCATAAAGACTTAACAGACAACAAAAAAAGGATAAAACCGTGTCAAAAATTATTTGTTCTGCAGCTATTCAAGGAGCCCACAAAATTGTGAGCATGGCAGAAGTAAAATGTGATGAGGCTCTGGAAAAGTGGGGACCAGATCAGAATATTGGATTTCCTAATACAACTTATTATCTTCCGGTTATCTATGCAATGCTTGGGACCCCAGTAGAAACGCTGGGGAATGCTCGTGAGGTTCTGAATAAATGCAAAACACTTCTCCCTGCCATTGTTAAGGATGAATCATGGCTTCCTTCTCTGGACTCTGCGCTTGAAGCCGGTATGAGCACTCTTTTCGCAGAAGAGATTCTTGAGGCAATAAAATATCTTGAAAAGCCGGATTGTTATACAAAAACAGAGGATCCGCTAATTGACAACATTTGGCTTGGAGCTGCCGACGATGTTATTATGCGAAAGCGCGGGGTGGAGTTTGTTGACGGTAGTGCCCCGGGTTTTGCCATAATATTAGGCGCGGCCCCTACTACCGAGATTGCGGTCAAGATTGCAATAGAGCTTCAGGAAAAGAACCTGTATGTTTTAATGTGCGCTGACCACGACGGAAAGACAATGTCTGAGCAGCTTATAGAAGCTGGTGTTCAAATCGGGTGGTCTACAAGACTGGTTTCTTTTGGGCAAAGCTATACGGCAGGGGTCTTTGCAGTTGGATTTGCAGTTCGCGCGGCTATGTCTTTTGGCGGAATTAAGCCCGGAGATTTTGATGGGAATCTTCTTTTTTGTAGAGGGGGAATATTCGCTTTTATAATAACATTGGGGGCTATTACAGAGGAATGGGTTGCCAATGCAGCCGGTGCTATTAACTGGGGCGTTCCGATTATAGCTGATGCGCCGGCTCCCAAACTAGTTGTTCCCGAAATCTGTGATTATGAGCTCATTACAGGTGATATTTCTCATGATCAGATAGTCCAGAAGGCTATCGATGTCAGGGGATTGAAAATAAAGATAAGTAAGATTGATATTCCCATGTCTTATGGGCCTGCCTTTGAAGGTGAACGTATCCGGAAAGAGGACCTTTACTTTGAATGTGGCGGCGGGAAAACGCTTGGCGTTGAGTTGACTGTTTCAAAAGATATGTCCGAAGTGGAGGACGGGAAGATAGAAATTATTGGCCCTGATATAGATGAAGTTAAAGAAGGGGGTAGCCTTCCTTTTGGCATATTGATTGAGGTTGCGGGCAGGCAGATGCAACCTGATTTTGAACCGATTTTAGAGCGCCAGATTCATCATCTGGTTAATTATATTCAGGGAGTAATGCATATAGGACAAAGAAGTATTATGTGGCTCCGGATAGGCAAAGCAGCGGCTGAAAAAGGGTTTTTATTAAAACATTTAGGCAAAGTCATTCATGCCAAGTATCACCAGGAGTTTTCAAATATTGTTGATAAGGTCCAGGTTACTATTTATACCAAAGAAAAGAAGGTCAGAGAACTCCTTGAGTCGGCAAAAAATGTGTATGTACAGAGAGATAAGCGGGTTGAAGGGATGGTTGATGAAACCGAAGAGACATTCTATTCATGTACGCTCTGTCAGTCTTTTGCTCCGAGTCATGTTTGCATTATTACGCCGGAGCGTACAGGGATGTGCGGCGCTTACAACTGGCTGGACTGCAAGGCATCAAACGAGATTAACCCGACCGGCCCTAATCAGCCGATAGCAAAGGGAGAATGCTTTGATACGGTAAAGGGCCAGTGGAAGAAAATTAATGATTTTGTGTCAAGGGCTTCCGGCCGGAAGGTGGAGAAGGTAAACGCATACAGTCTTATGGAATTTCCAATGACAGCGTGCGGATGTTTTGAATGCGTGGCGACAATCCTTCCAATGTGCAATGGTGTTATGGTGGTGAATAGGGATTTTATGGGGATGACTCCGTCCGGGATGAAGTTTACCACTCTTGCAGGCCTGGCGGGCGGCGGTAACCAGACACCTGGTTTTTTAGGGATAAGCAAACATTATATCTGCAGCAGGAAA
This sequence comes from Candidatus Desulfaltia sp., assembly GCA_030656555.1. GTDB lineage: Bacteria > Desulfobacterota > Desulfobacteria > Desulfobacterales > ETH-SRB1 > Desulfaltia. The sequence goes on from JAUSPN010000029.1 coordinate 13,832, forward strand.
TTCATTAAAGCAGAAGGAGGCTTAAAGAGGGTTGTTTGGCTTCCAAAGATGTTAAAAGAGGAAATTTCCGGGCTTATAAAGCCGATATGCGAAGATATCGGAATCCCCGATTTTCTTGATATGATAGCGGATGAAACAGTAGGATTTACCGAAGAAGAAATACTTCCGTTTCTTCAGGAAAAAGGACATCCTGCGCTTGCGATGGGAGCGTTGATATAGGAGAAGAATACTTATGGGGCTTTCTGGAATAGAGATTTTTAAAAAACTGCCAAAAACTAATTGCGGCAAGTGTGGCGTTCCAACATGCTTGGCGTTTGCGATGAAGCTGGCGACAGGTCAGGCCGAACTTGATGCATGTCCGGATATATCCGAAAATGTGAAAGAAGAGATAGGCTTGGCTTCAGCTCCTCCTGTAAGAACGGTAGTTATAGGCATTGGTGAACGGGCAACTAAGATAGGCGGTGAAACAGTGCTGTTTCGCCACGAAAAAAGGTTTGAAAATCCCCCTGCTTTTACTCTTCTTCTTTCGGATAATATGGATGACCTGGAGATTTCAAGCAGATTGAGCGGGTTTAATAATGCTGTTTACGAACGGGTCAGCGTTGTTATGAAACCCGAGCTGGTTGCTATACGTGGAGATTCCGCAGATCCTTTAAGGTTTAATACATTAGTTGAAAAGATTTGCAATGAGACTGATGCAGGGCTGATACTTATGAACGAAGATGTTGAGGCGCTTTCTCAGGCCGTCAGGAAATGTTCGGGCAGAAAGCCTCTTATTTATGCTGCTACAATGGAGAATTATGAGATATTAGGCAGTCTTGCCCTTGAGCTGTCATGTCCGTTAGCGGTTAAAGGTGACGGCTTGGAAGAGCTGGCGGATGTCTGTGATAAATTAATTGGAATGGGGCTAAAGGATCTGGTTCTTGATTCCGGAGCTCGAAATGCTCTGGAGGATCAGATTATTATACGAAGATGCGCATTGATGAAGAAAACAAAGGCCTTTGGATTTCCTACCATTGTTTTTCCGTGCCTGATGACCGGGAATCTGATGAAAGAAACAATAATTGCCTGCCAGATGATTGCAAAATACGGAGGAATTATAGTTTTGTCGGAAATTGAGGGTTACAGCATATTCCCGCTTCTTCTGGCAAGAATGAATATTTTTACCGATCCGCAAAGACCGATGACTGTGGAAGAAAAGATCTATGAGATAGGGGCTGTTAATGAAAATTCGCCGGTTCTTATTACAGGGAATTTTTCCCTTACATATTTTATTGTTTCCGGTGAAGTTGAGGCAAGCCATGTGCCGGCCTATCTGTTGATAAAGGATACAGAAGGGCTTTCCGTTCTAACAGCATGGGCGGCAGGTAAATTTGGAGCTGATACTATTGCTTTATTTGTTAAGAAATCCGGTATTGAGGAGAAAATTAAACACCGCAGGCTTGTAATCCCTGGATATCTCGCAGCTATCAGCGGAGAGCTGGAAGAGGAACTTCCTGATTGGGAAATTCTTATCGGGCCGAGAGAAGCGAGCCACCTTCCTGCTTATTTAAAGCAGTTGAGTGCATGAAAACAATTTTGAGTTTTTAATTCTTAATTTTAAATTAAAAATTCAACATTTAACATTGGAGCGAAGCGACTATGGTCGTCTGCATTGCGGAAAACATTAACATTATGTCGAAGAATATCGGACCTGCCATAAAGGAAAGAAAACAGGGTCCTGTTCAAGCTATGGCCACAGCCCTTGCAGATAATGGAGTTGATTGCCTTGATCTTAATATCGGGCCTGCCCGAAAGGGAGGGGAAGACTTAATGGACTGGCTTGTAAAGACGGTTCAGGAGGTGATTGATCTTCCTCTTTCACTTGACACAACAAATCCGGGTGCCGTGGAAGCTGGATTAAAAGCCGCTAAATATGGAAAGCCGCTAATCAACTCTGTTTCACTTCAGCCCGAACGGCTGGAAACAGGACTTTCAATAGCTGTCCGGTATAAAGCCCGCATAATAGGTCTTTTGTGGGGAAAAGACGGGATGCCGCGAGATGCCAATGAGCGGGCTGCAATGGCTGTCGATTTTGTATATCATGCAAATGAGGCTGGAATCCCAACGCAGGAAATCTTAATCGATCCTATTGTTACACCTATATGTGGAGATGTTAATCAGGTTTTGGCTGCATTGGAATTTATGGGAATGATTAAGGAAATTATGCCAGAAGCAAAATCGATTGTCGGGCTTTCCAATGTTTCAAACGGTGTCCCAAATGATCTTCGTCCTTATCTGAACCGCACATATCTGATGATGCTTATGAAGCATGGTATTTATTCAGCGATTGTGAACGGCTTTGATGCAGAACTATTGAAGATCGCCAGAGGAGAAAGAGCCAAACATATAAAATTAGTGCATGGCGTCATGGAAGGGGAAAAGCCCGATCCCGCATCTCTTGATCAGGTTGAACTGGAATACTATAAAACCACACGGGTTTTAATGGGCGAGGTTTTGTATTCAGATTCCTGGCTTTTAGCATGATAGATGTTATGTGAGCAAATTAAGATACCAGGATATCAGATCAGGGCCAAAAAAGATATAGGCAACAGCGCTTATAGATAGAAACGGGCCGAACGGCAATGCGACTTTCATTCCATTTTTTGTACGTAGCATGATTGCGATTCCGACAAGAGTTCCGATAAGAGATGAAAAAAAGATTGTAAAGAGTATGCCTTTCCATCCAACAATTGTTCCAATCATAGCCATGAGCTTTATGTCTCCGCCTCCCATGCCTTCGGCTTTTTTAATTAGATAATAGACCCACCCAACCAACAGCAGACTTCCTCCTCCGACAAGCATCCCCAGCAGAGATTCCTTGTATGTTATTGACGTGAGGACAAAGGATGCCAGGAAGCCCGCAGGTATGCCGGGAATAGTTATTATATCAGGTATGATCTTATGATTAATGTCGATAAAGGTTATTGCGAGCAGAGCTGTAATGAAAGCAAAGTAAACAAGTGCTTCAAGGGTAGGCCCAAACTTGAGAAATGTGCAGAGCGCAAAAGCGCCGCTCATAATTTCTACAAGTGGATAACGGAAAGATATTGACTTATTACAATGGCGGCATCGTCTTTTAAGCAGGAGATAGCTTAAAACAGGAATATTGTCGTAGAATCGTATTATACTACCGCAATTTGGACAGATTGAACGAAGTGGATCAATAATTGATTTTGAGGCCGGCAGTCTGTATATACATACATTTACAAAGCTTCCCATACACATGCCGAATATAAAAATTATTGTTTGAATCAGGTAAGAGAACATTTTATTCCTCAATCAAAATTTTAAATATTATAAGTATGTTTAATTTAAAAAATCAAGATTGATATTGTCAAAGATAAATAATGTTTTATAATATGTAACCGTTCACGGGTTCAGAGGTTCAAGGTTCAAAGGTTCAGGATAAAGCTATTAGCCATTAGCTGTTAGCTCTTAGCTGAATGTGTTAACTGTTTGGTTTTTTATAAGCTAAAAGCTAATTGCTAACAATCTTCGACTTGAAAATATTGGTGCATAGCAGTAAGCCCGGCGCTTCAAGAAAAATAACCCTGAACCTCTGAACCGTGAACCTGTAAACGGTTACTATAAATTATAAGGAGAAATTATGGCTGAATCCGACAGAGATGACCTTATCAGCATTATTGATGGGAATGCAAAAAATGCCGACATACCTACTGTTTTACCTCTAATGCCTGTTCGTGATGTAGTGATTTTTAACGACATGTTGCTTCCTCTTTTTGTTGGGCGTGAAAAATCGGTGCGTGCTGTAGAAGAGGCTGTAACAAAGGACAGTTTTTTAATGATAGTTACTCAGAAGGATCCAAGTGTTGAGAGCCCAAAGCCCAATGAAATTTACAGGATTGGAACCATCAGCCGTGTCCTTCGCATGTTAAAACTTCCTGACGGCAGTGTTAAGGCCCTTGTGCAGGGAGTTTCCAAGGCCCGGATTGTAAGATATGTAAAAACGAAGGATTTATATCTTGTAAAAATTGAAATTATTTCTGAAAAGCCTGTAAAAAAAATAAACCTTGAAACTGAGGCTATGATGAGAAATGTCCGGGGCTATTCCAAGAAAATCCTGGCGCTCCGCGGGGAATTAACAGGAGATGTGAGCAGTATTCTGGAAAGCATAGATGATCCAGGCAAGCTTGCAGATCTTGTTGCCTCGAATTTAAAGCTGAAAATAAAGGAGTCACAGGCACTGCTGGAACATATTGATCCTGTAAAGCGTCTCAACAAAATAAACGACCTGCTTTCCCGTGAAGTAGAGCTTTCATCCATCCAGGCAAAGATTCAGTCTGACGTCAGGGAAGAAATTTCTAAAAATCAGCGAGATTATTTTTTAAGGGAGCAGGTGAGAGCTATCCATAAGGAGTTGGGCGAACAGGATGAAAGGAAACAAGAAATAATCGAGTACAATAAAAATATCAAGAAAGCAAGGATGTCAAAAGAGGCGGAAAAAGAGGCGAAAAATCAGCTAAAACGGCTGGAACAGATGCATCCTGACTCTGCGGAAGCTTCGGTAATACGAACTTACCTGGACTGGCTTATTGATATGCCATGGAGCATAACGACCAAAGATGTAATTAATATAAAGAATGCAAAAAAGATGCTTGATGCAGATCATTATGCACTTGACAAGGTAAAAGATCGGGTGCTGGAATATTTAAGCGTTCGTAAGCTTAACCCTGAGAGCAAAGGACCAATTCTTTGCTTTGTCGGCCCCCCTGGCGTTGGAAAGACCTCGATGGGGCGTTCAATTGCCAATGCCATGAAACGAAAATTTGTTCGCATTTCTTTGGGCGGCATACGCGATGAAGCAGAAATAAGAGGTCACCGTCGTACATATATAGGGGCTTTGCCAGGGCGCATATTACAAGGTTTGAAACAGTGCGGCACAAAGAATCCTGTTTTTATGATGGACGAGATCGACAAGATTGGAGCTGATTTTCGAGGTGATCCATCTTCTGCTCTTTTAGAGGCTTTTGACCCTGAGCAGAATTTTAGTTTTAGCGACCACTATCTTAACCTGCCTTTTGATCTGTCAAACGTTATATTTATACTTACAGCAAACTTGACGGATACTATTCCTTCAGCTCTTCTGGACAGGATGGAGATTATTTCAGTTTCCGGATATACGGAAGAGGAAAAAAGGATCATTGCCGAAAAGTACCTCTTGCTGCGGCAGATAAAGGAAAACGGCTTAAAGCCCAAAACCATGAATATCAGCACAGGGGCGTTGCAACAATTAATTAGAGAATACACAGCAGAGGCAGGATTAAGAAATCTTGAACGTGAGATAGGAAACATATGCCGGAAAGTGGCCCGCAAAATTGCCGAAGGGGGAAAAGGGTCTTTTAACATCACAAAAAACAACCTGCAAAAATATATGGGTGTGCCAAAATATCTTCCTGAGATGGATCAGGAAAACAGTCAGGTCGGCTTATCTACAGGCCTTGCATGGACACAGGCCGGCGGTGAGGTTCTGTATGTAGAAGCTTCTTTGATTAGGGGAAAAGGTGATTTGATTGTAACCGGACAGCTTGGAGATGTAATGCAGGAGTCTGCTCGTGCGGCTGTTACTTATGCCAGGTCAAATCTTGGTTTGTATAAAATAAAAGAAAACCTGTTTGAAAATCATGATGTGCATATCCATGTTCCAGCCGGCGCTATACCCAAAGATGGGCCGTCTGCAGGCATTGCAATGGCTACAGCCCTTATTTCCACCATGACCAATAAGCCGATTTGCAAAGATGTTGCCATGACGGGTGAAATTACCCTTCGAGGGAGGGTTCTTCCCATAGGTGGTTTAAAAGAAAAATCTCTTGGAGCTTTAAGGGCCGGGATACATACTATTATATTGCCTGAAAAGAACAAAAAGGATTTAGCCGAGATCCCGGCTAATGTAAAACGTAAGATAAAATTCATTCCTGTAAGCAACATGGATGAAGTCCTTAATATAGCCTTTGAAAAGCAAAAGAAATCAAAGCACACGGCAAATAAATGAAAATACTCGCTGTTGATACTGCCGTAAAAAGTTGCAGTGTTGCGATAATTGATAAAGAATCCGTGCTGGCCGAGGTTGCTCTGGGCGTTGAGCAAACACATTCAAAGCACTTAATCGAGATGATAAATACCACGGTTAAATTATCGGGTATTATTATTTCCGAACTGGATGGATTTGCTGTAACCAGAGGCCCTGGAAGTTTTACCGGTCTTCGAATAGGAATAAGTTCAATAAAGGGGCTGGCTGCGGCAACCAATAAACCTTTGGTGGGTGTTTCAAGCCTTGATGCGCTTGCCATGCAGTGTTTTTTTTCTCAATATCTCATCTGTCCTCTTTTAGATGCCCGCAGGGGGGAGGTCTATTTTTCACATTACAGATTTAACGGCGGTATTTTGAAAAAAGAAATTGACGAGCAGGTTCTGCCTCCCGGCGAAGCTGTTTGTGATATTAATGAAGAGTGTATATTTGTTGGCGACGGTGCGTTTGTTTATCAAAAAGCTATCAGAGATAAGTTGGGAGATCTTGCACATTTTGCCTTGCCCCATCAAAGCACTATTCGGGCTTCGACGATAGCAAACATCAGCAGGGATAGATTTGAAAACAATGACACTGACGATATCAGCGGTTTTGTGCCTTTCTATATACGAAAATCATATGTAGAGCTAAACAGCAAAAGCTCTCATTGACATTGTTGTTTTATATGATAATATAATTAAATGAACGGTTTTTCATTTTCCGATCCACCTGGGCAAACAGCATTTCCTGTGGCAAAAGCCGGGCATCTTTTTATTTTAGCTTCAGCATTTATAACTGCTGTGTTTGCTCTATTGGAACTGACTGTTTTGTCTTTGATAGGGCTTGCAGTTACCATTTTTATCTGCTATTTTTTTAGAGATCCGGATCGGGTTACCCCCAACATGAACGGCGCAGTTATTTCGCCTGCAGACGGAAAGGTTATTGAAGCGGGCATAAAGGATAGTAATCCATATTCTGAAGGTCGTTGCCTTAAGATAAGCATCTTTATGTCGGTGTTTAATGTCCATGTAAATCGTATTCCACATGAAGGAAAGATTGAAAAAATTAATTATTACCCAGGAAAATTTATTTCCGCAAATTTCGACAAGGCATCAACAGATAATGAACGAAATGCGGTTTTTATTAAAACAGACCGGGGGAAAAAATATTGTGTTGTTCAGATTGCAGGGTTGATTGCCAGGCGAATTATCTGCAATGTTAACGAAGGGGACAGGATAAACCGTGGCCAGCGTTTTGGTATGATATGTTTTGGCTCACGACTCGATGTGTATTTACCTGCCGATACAGATCTTGATGTCTATATTGGCGACAGGGTAAAAGCAGGAACATCAATATTGGGATATTTAAAATGAAAAAAGATAAGATTCAAAAAAAAGGCTTTCGCCGCGGAATATATATTCTGCCGAACCTCTTTACATCTTTTAATATTCTTTGCGGTTTCTATGCAATTATAGCTTCTATAGACGGGGAATATGTTGCCGCAGCCACAGCTATAATAATTGCGGCGGTCTTTGATTTGTTAGATGGCAAGATCGCCAGGATTACAAACACTTCAAGCAGATTTGGTGTTGAATATGATTCTCTCGCAGATGTTATATCCTTTGGTCTTGCTCCAGGATTAATGTTTTACTTGTGGGCGCTTAAACCTCTTGGTAGGATCGGCTGGCTTGCAGCATTCCTTTTTATGGCTTGCGGAGCGCTCAGGCTGGCGCGTTTTAACACATATACGGGCACCATCAGCAGCGAGTATTTTATCGGCCTTCCAATACCGGCTGCAGGGGGAATGGTTGCAACTACCGTCCTGTTTTGTCACAAATTTGGCATTTCAGGGGGTGCGAATCCTGTGGTAATTCTTATAATGCTTTACACGCTTGCGTTTTTAATGGTTAGCACCTTTAAATACAGTAGTTTTAAAAAGAATCCCAAACTTTCTAAAAAGATGAATTTTAATGTTCTGGTTACTGTAATACTTATATTAATTTTTATTGCCGCTCAGCCGCCTGTTGCCCTGTTTCTTTTAGGGCTTGTCTATATCGTCTCAGGACCCATCACTACAATAAAATATCATAAACTTATAAAACAAAAAGAGGCTGAGCCTCACAAAACAGAGAGACACGACACAAAGCCCGTTTAATAAGGATGTAAATATAAGTTAGGGATCGGCTGTCGGGTTTCAGGTTGTCGGCTATTTTGGGAGCATAGCATCATGTCAAAAGAATATAGAATTTCAGTTATTCCGGGTGATGGAACAGGCCCGGAAGTTATAACAGAAGGTATTAAAATAATTGAAACAGTGGCGGATAAATGCGGTTTTATCTGCAAATTTACCCATTACGATATCGGCGGTGAGCGTTATAAAGAAACCGGAGAGATCCTGCCGGACAAGGTTCTTGAGTCGCTTGCGCTGTCGGATGCAATATACCTGGGTGCCATTGGTCATCCGGATATTAAACCAGGTATTCTTGAAAAGGGCATCCTTTTGAAACTCAGGTTCCATTTTGACCAGTATATCAACTTAAGGCCGATTAAGCTGTATGAAGGAGTTAATACTCCGTTAAAAGGCAAAGGACCTGAAGATATTGACTTTATTGTGGTGCGTGAGAATACGGAAGGCCTTTACGTTGGTGCGGGCGGCTGCTTAAAGCGCGGTACCGGTGATGAAGTGGCAATTCAGGAATCGATAAATACACGCAAGGGAGTGGAAAGATGCATAAGATATGCCTTTGAATATTGCAGAAAACGCAACAAGACAAAAAGGTTAACTCTTTGCGGAAAAACCAATGTGCTGACTTTTGCCTTTGATTTATGGGAACGCGCCTTTAATGAGGTTGCAAAAGAATACCCGGACATTGAAACAGATTATGCGCATGTTGATGCTATCTGCATGTGGATGGTAAAAAACCCCGAGTGGTTCGATGTTATTGTTACTGATAACATGTTTGGGGATATTATTACAGATCTGGCTGCAATCATACAGGGCGGAATGGGGATTGCGGCAGGAGGAAATATCAACCCTTATGGTGTTTCAATGTTCGAGCCGATCGGCGGGTCTGCCCCAAAATATACAGGCAAGCAGGTAATCAATCCGATTGCCGCGATTTTAGCGGCCAAGCTTATGCTTGAAACATTAGGTGAGAATAAGGCGGCATCTTTAATAGAAGGTGCGGTAACAAAGGTTTTGCGAGACGATCTAAAGGATGTTGCAGCAGGGAAGATGGGATTTACGACAAAAGAGGTCGGCGACCTTGTGTCAGAATATATTAAAGGGGAGAGTAATCATGTCTGATAAGAAATTTAATGTTGCAGTGGCAGGCGCTACAGGCGCTGTCGGGAATCAGATGATAACCTGTCTGGAAGAGAGGAACTTTCCTGTAAAGTCCATTAAGCTTTTGGCTTCCAGTCGATCGGTTGGCCGCAAGCTTCGTTTTAGAGGAGATTTGGTGGAAGTTGAAGAATTGAATGAAAATTCTTTCAGGGGCGTGGACATTGCCCTTTTTTCGGCCGGAGGGGATATAAGTAAAAAATTTGCGCCGATTGCCGCAAAGGACGGATGTGTTGTTGTTGATAATTCAAGCGCTTGGCGGATGGATCCTGAGGTTCCGCTTGTTGTTCCTGAAGTTAATCCTCATGCAGTTGCCGCATATGCGAACAAAGGTATTATTGCAAATCCGAATTGCTCTACAATCCAGATGGTTGTTCCTCTTAATCCTATTTACAGAAAATGCGGAATAAAGAGGATTGTGGTTTCAACATATCAGGCTGTATCCGGTACGGGGAAGAAAGCAATTAATGAACTTTTTGATCAGACAAGATCCATGATCAATTTCATCGATTATAAGATAAATGTATATCCACACAGAATAGCCTTTAATTGTCTTCCACACATAGATGTGTTTCTGGACAATGGATATACCAAAGAAGAAATGAAGATGGTAAACGAGACAAGAAAAATCCTGGAAGATGATAATATAGGGGTCACGGCGACAACGGTTCGTGTTCCGGTGTTTTTCGGCCATTCTGAATCAATTAATATTGAAACCAGAACGCATATCACAGCTGCTGAAGTAAAGGCTCTTCTTGAAAATGCGCCCGGTGTTAAGGTTGTGGATGATCCTGAAAAGAATATTTATCCGTTGGCTGTTGATGCCGCTGGTCAGGATTTGACACTTGTGGGCCGTATCAGGGAGGACGAATCGATCCCAAACGGGATAAACATGTGGGTTGTTGCAGATAATATCAGGAAGGGAGCTGCAACCAACACGGTTCAGATAGCGGAAATCCTTGCAGAAAACTATTTATAAAGATCGAAAGAGGAATTGCGAATTTATAACTGAAGTATTACTAAAGATCGAAAATGGAGCTTAAGTGGAGAGAGTACCAATTACAAAAGATGGTTATGATAAACTAAAAAAAGAGCTGGAACATCTTCGACATGTTGAGCGACCCCAAAACATAAAAGCCATTGAAGAAGCTCGCTCACATGGAGATATTAGCGAAAATGCGGAGTTTGAAGCGGCAAAAGACAGGCAGAGTTTTATTGAAGGCCGGATAGGTGAATTAGGGTACAAGCTGGCCAATACTGATATCATCGATCCTGATACACTCCCCAAGGATTGTGCTGTATTTGGCTGCACTGTTTTGCTTGAAAATATAGACAATGAAGAGAATGTAAAATATCAGCTTGTAGGACCGGACGAATCAAGTATCGAGGAAGGTCGAATATCAGTATCTTCACCACTTGGCAGAGCGATTGTGGGGAAAAAACCAGGAGACGATATCCAGCTTCAGGCTCCTGGTGGGAAAAGGTCTTATGAATTAATAGAGATATTGTAGTGTTAGTCGAGTAGTTAAATAGTCGAGTCAACCACCTGACCAAATTTATTCAATAATGGAGGTTTTTATTTTGGCACGTATTACAATTGAAGATTGCCTGGAAAAGATACCAAACCGTTTTTTGCTGTGCAACGTTGCTTCAAAGCGCGTTAGACAGATTAGCGAAGGTTCCGATTATCTGGTAAGTTCGCCGAAAAACGAAGATATTGTTATTGCTCTTAGAGAAATTGCCGCAGGCAAGGTCATTATAAGGCAAGATCAAGAAAAAAAGTGACCGTTCACAGTTCACAGTTATCGGTTCACGGTTGAAAAAACTGTGAATTGTGAACCGACAACCGTGAATGGTTATATATAGTTTCTGATTTAAATGCGAAAGAATTAATTCAAGAGTTAAAATCAATATCCAAAATGCTTCAATCGTTGCATAGTTCATTGAAAAAACCGTGAACTGTGAACCGACAACCGTGAACGGTTATCTTTTGTCAAAATCCAGCTATATATATAAGATGTTGAATAGGTTTGTTGGTAAAGCTCTGCATCAATATGATATGATATCTAATGGAGATAGAATATTGGTTGGGCTTTCCGGAGGAAAAGACAGCCTTACTCTTCTAACTATTTTAAAGGAACGTCAGCCTCGAATTCTCGTAAAATATGAGTTGTTTGCTGTTTGTATTGATCCTGGGTTTGAGGGAGGCCTTAGTGAAGCCCTTGCAGCTTATTGTGATGAAAATGGCTTCAATCTTATCGTAGAGCATACAGATTATGGAATTTTGGCTCATAGCTCTACAAATCGAGAAAATCCCTGTTTTTTGTGTTCAAGGTTACGCAGGAAACGGCTTTTTGAAATTGCTGATGAACTTAAATGCAACAAGCTGGCTCTCGGACACAACAAGGATGATATCATTGAGACACTGTTTTTGAATATGTGTTATTCAGGTGAGATTAGCACCATGGTTCCTTCCCAGTCTTTTTTTCGGGGAAAGTTCACGGTAATAAGGCCCCTTGCATTTGCGGATGAGGATATCATAAGCCGTTTTGCCGCCGAAAAAGGGTTTCCAGTCTTTGTCAATCCATGCCCTTCAGCAAACGAATCTAAACGACATGAAATAAAAACTCTTTTAAACCGATTATACACCACCAACAAAAAGATAAAAGGAAATATTTTCAGGGCCATGAGCCATGTGAATACAGACTATTTATTAAAATAGGATAAAGGTTCACGGTTCAGAGGTTCAAGGTTAAACTGATCCGAGCCCAATGTGGATTTATTAGATTCTTATGATACGTCCCTGCCTGCCACTGCGAGGAAAGTAATTAACCTCTGAACCACCTTAAACCCTGAACTTTAGAAGCTTATGAAAGATATCCAGAACCAACGCGATTTTCGCAATATACCTGTTGACAAGGTGGGAATAAAAGATCTTCGGTATCCCATCACGGTTCTTGACCGGAAGAACGGTTTTCAGCATACTATTGCTTCAATAAACATGTATGTGGACCTGCCTGAGAGATACAAAGGGACACACATGAGCCGTTTTGTTGAGCTGCTCCATTTGTTTAGGCCTGAAGTTTCTTTGAAAAAAATTTCAGATATTCTTAAGCAGATGAAGAAGCATTTAAATGCGGCTTCAGCGCACATTGAGATTACTTTTCCTTATTTTATTGAAAAAAAAGCCCCGATAAGTAATTCTATCGGACTTATGGACTATACATGCAGGATCGTCGGATCAAGCGGTCCTGACGGCAGGCTCGACCTTGTATTAGAAGTGATTGTTCCTGTTTCTTCCATTTGCCCCTGCTCAAAAGAAATCAGTGACAAAGGCGCTCATAATCAGCGGGGAGAAGTCAGGCTCAGCACAAGATTTAAGAAATTTATCTGGATAGAAGACATGATAGAACTGGTGGAAAAATCCGCGTCATGTGAAGTATATTCTGTATTAAAACGTGTTGATGAAAAGTATGTAACCGAACAAGGCTTTTCAAATCCCAAGTTTGTTGAGGATATTGTTCGGGGTGTTGCTGAAAGGCTGAAAAAAGACGAAAATATTACCTGGTTTTCTGTAAGCGCTGAAAATTTTGAGTCGATCCACAACCATAATGCCTATGCCTTTATTGCAAGCGGTCAGAAACCGGAAGCAGGGAATTAGTCGAGCGGTCAAGTAGTCAAGTGGTCGAGTAGGAGCGGCTTTCAGCCGCGAAAATTGGTGCCAGAGGTCGGAAGTCACTGGTCGATAAGTTGATGAAGAGCATCCATGATATTTTGCATTGATTTACCGGGCGAGTTAAGCATTACTACAAAGCGATACAATTCCCCTTTTTTATTTGCAATATAGCCTGTCCTTGTCGTTATGCCCTTTAATGTCCCTGTTTTATAATACTCTCCCTTTGAGTGGCGCATTAAATTGTAGTACGGCTCAAATTCTTTGATAATTTTAGCCATATTCTTTGCGGAAATCCTGTTTTTCTTAGATATTCCAGAGCCTTCAACAAAGCGGATGTCGTCTATATTAAGCATGTTTTTTGCGTAAGTTGATGCTGCGAGTATTCCTTTGTCCAGCGTTCCCGGAGGACCGAAAACATTTGCTCCTGTCGCAATTAATATCTGGTTTGCCATAAAATTGTTTGAATGCTCAAGTAGTTTTGATATTATTTGTTTTAAGGTAAATTGTGAAGTGTGCCGATAAATCAGTTTATCTTTGTCTTTTTGAACCGTTCCTGATCTTATCGTTCCCTTTATTTTGATCCCTTCTTTATTCAGGAAATATTTAAAAAGATGTCCGGCATAGAGTGTAATTTCATTTTCAGCATGAGTAAGCACTATTCTTTCCTTCTTGAGACCGGACTTTTTAATCCTTTTAAAAGCAATCGGCAAAAGAGGTGTTTGAGGCTCAGCGCTGATAAAGGAGCCGTCTTTAAGTTGTTTAAAATAAATAGTGTTGAAATTGACGCACAGGGCTCCATTTGGCGCATCGTAAGGCTCTAATGTTTCTGTTTTTCCGGGGATTACTATCTTTTTTGTAAAATATGAGTCGTCTAAAACAAGATCGTTGATTTTTTGAGCCTTTATTGAAAGGTCGGCGCTTAAGGATTTTGATATTTCCGCTAAAACTTCTGATATCAAAAGTGGATCGCCGTAGCCCTTTATTTTCAGATTTTCCTTTGCATCCATGTAGAATTCAGTCGTGAATCTGTAATCAGGGCCGAGATAATGAATCGCCACAAGAGATGTCAGTATTTTCAGTGTGGAAGCAGGAATCAGCGCCTTTTCGGCATTTTTGGAAAAAAGAATTTTGCCCTGCTGGTTTGCGACAAACACAGCATCATTGCTGCCGATGTCATGTTGCAGGGCTTGAAGCGCTTTGCTTAAAGAGCGCTTTGTCAAATGATTTGGGGGGGCGTATTGATTTTCCGCCAATAAATTTTCCGGTTGCCCGAAATGCAAAAAACAGAGAGACAACAAGATACAGGCAGATGATAAGGAAGCTTTCAATATATTCCTTTCTATTTGACGCAAAGATTATTATAGTTGCCCGCAGAGCAGCTTTTTATGCTTTCAAGAATCAGGGTAACCGGTCCGTCATTAATTAAAGATACATCCATCATTGCTAGGAATCGACCGGTCTTGACGGTTATGCCTCTTTGCTCAACCTTCTTTACAAATTGTTTATAAAGTTCGTTAGCCGCTTCCGGTTCGGCGGCATCCATAAATGACGGGCGCCTGCCTTTCAGGCAGTCACCAAGCAGGGTAAATTGCGATACTACAAGCATTTCGCCACCTGTTTCAATCAACGACCTGTTCATCTTGTTGTTTGCATCTTCAAAGATCCTTAAATTAGTTGTTTTATCTGCGAGGTATTCAGCGTCACCAGTATTATCTCCTTTAGCTATGCCGAGAAGCACAAGAAGGCCTGGGCCGATTTCATTGATTATCTCATTGTTTACAGATACAGAACTCTTTTTTACTCTTTGTATTACAGCGCGCATGTTCCTGTCCGGTATTATGTTTTATTTGGATCAATATTTAGCATGATTATCAAAAATTGACAACAAACTCAAACCAAGGTTCAAGAAATCTCTTGAATATAATTACATAACATGCGTAAATATTTTGTAAAAACAATATTTGTTTTATATTAACACTTAAAAAAACAGGAGGTTAAGACTAATGAAAAAAATCGTTTTGATCTTTATTTTAGGCATGTTTATTTCAGGTTGCGGAACACTGGCAAAAGAGTCTGAATTTTTTGAGCATGACAGAATGTACAAAAACTGGGATCACCTGAAATTCAGCATATATGGGTTCGAACATCCTTCAGTAGAAAGCTCTAAGAAAACAGTTGAACAAGGCTGGTGGGGCTTGGGAATACCCGTAAAACCTGATAAATAATTATGAGATACAAATATCTGGTCATTGTTTTGCCGGTTTTAATATTTCTTTCCTTTTCTGCCGGGGCTCAAGCTGTTGTTAAAAAAACAACCGATCAACTGGGACGATCTGTTACCGTGCCTGATAACCCTCAGAGGATTGTATCGCTTGCACCGAGTATCACCGAAATAATTTATGCTCTGGGTCAGGAACATCGTTTGGCAGGTGTAACCAGATTCAGCGATTTTCCTGCTGAAGCTTCAAAGCTTCCAAAGGTTGGTTCATTTGTGCGGCTCGATCTGGAAAGGATAGTGGCCTTAAAACCGGATCTTTGTATAGCTGTAAAGGACGGCAATCCCAAGGCGGTTGTTGAAAGGCTTGAGTCTCTTCAAGTGCCTGTATATGTCGTAAATCCCCGGGATCTTGATTCTGTGATGGAAGCAGTCATTGAGATCGGTGTTCTTCTGAATTCCGGTAAAAAGGCAAAAAGTTTGGTGCAAGACATGCGTTACCGGATTCAGAGAGTGGCGTTTCTGGTGGCAAAACTATCAAGCAGACCGCGTGTATTTTATCAGGTTGGAATTTCTCCCATTGTTTCAGCAGGATCGGATACATTTATCCATGAACTTATTTTGCTGGCCGGAGGGGAAAATCTTGCACAAGGACCCGCCAAATATCCTCGGTTTAGCCGTGAACAGGTTCTGGCTCTTTCCCCTGAGGTTTTTATCATCACCTCCATGGCAAGGGGCGAAGTATTTGAAGGTGTGAAGAAAGAGTGGAGCCGCTGGACGTCAATTCCTGCTGTTCGAGACCAGCGAATTTTCCTGGTGGATTCAAACCTTTTTGACCGCCAGACCCCACGTCTTTTAGACGGGCTTGAACTTCTTGTCAGGCTGATTCATCCGGAAATATTTGAGGAAGAACAGTGAAACATAAAACCCCATTTGTCCTAAAACGTATTATGGTGGTTTCTTTGCTGCTTTTGCTTCTTCTTTTAATAACCATGCTTATCGGAATTTCCATGGGGTCGACCGGAAACAGAGTAAAGGCGGTATTACAATCACTGTTTGGAGAAGGAGGGACGGACTCCATGCTGGATACCATTGTCTGGCAAATCCGTTTTCCCCGTGTACTGCTGGCAGCCCTGGTTGGAGCAACCCTTTCCCTGGGCGGTCTTGTTTTCCAGGCGCTCTTAAGAAACCCGCTTGCTGAACCATATATTCTTGGCATTTCAGGTGGCTCTGCTATTGGCGCTATTATCGGCATCTTGGCCGGATTATCCCGTTTTCCGGGAGTCAGCTTTACCGCCTTTCTTGGAAGTATTGCCACGCTGGTTTTGCTTCTTATGATGTCATCCGGACAATCTATTCTTAAAAAAAATACACTGCTTCTTTCCGGTGTAATGGTAAACGCATTCTGCAGCGCAATTATCATGTTCCTTGTTTCAATGACTCAGAACGCTAAGCTCCATAATATTATTTTCTGGCTTATGGGAGATCTTTCCATGAGCGATATCGGACAAGTCGGAATACTTGCGGCAACACTTTTGCCCTGTTTTATTATTATTTTCCTATATTCACATTCCATGAATCTTCTCCTTATGGGAAATGAAATGGCCCAGACTATGGGCGTAAACATCAGTAGCGTGACAACGATCCTTCTTGTAACAACGTCATTTATGGTTAGTTCAACCGTATGTCATTGCGGCCTGCTGGGTTTTGTCGGTCTGGTTATGCCGCATTTGCTGAGGCTTATACTTGGCTCTGACCATCGTGTCCTTGTTCCTGCATGTATTTTAGGGGGCGGAGCGTATATGGTTCTATGTGATTTGCTGGCAAGACTTCTTCCTCAGCAGGGGGAAATGCCTGCCGGTGTAATTACTGCCATGATAGGAGCACCGTTGTTTATATATCTTTTAAAAAGATCAAAGCGATGAAAAAAGCAGTTGAGATAAAAGGGTTAAGTTTTTCATACAGCGACAATGAGATTTTGAAAAATCTTTCATTTTCGGTTCCTGAAGGCGAATTTTTTATCATAATCGGCCCAAACGGTTCCGGAAAAACAACCCTGATGAAAATAATTGCCGGCATCTTGAATCCCCAAAAAGGCGGCATTCAAATTCTTGATCGCCCTTTAAAAGAGTATACCCGAAAGGATCTGGCAAAAACAATTGCCCTTGTTCCTCAAATGGCGGCACTTGATTTTCCGTTTACTGTCACCGAGCTTGTTCTAATGGGGCGTTCCCCACATCTGAGCATGCTTGGATTTGAGCAGGAAAAGGATATGGAAATTGCCAGAAATGCAATGGCTCTTACAGGTATTGACCAGCTTGCGCATAGAACATTAGACCAGTTGAGCGGGGGCGAATGCCAGCGCGTTTTTATTGCCAGGGCAATATGCCAGGAACCCAAAATCATACTTCTTGATGAACCGACCGCCTCGCTGGATCTTGCCCACCAGGTAAAAGTAATGGATTTGATGGAGAAACTGAAAAAAGAAATCGGTTTTACCGTTATTGTGGTATCACACGATGTAAACCTTGCGGCTATGTACGGCAGCCATTTGCTACTGCTCAATGCAGGGATAATCGCAAGTCTGGGAAAACCAAAAGATGTACTTACATGCCATATGCTTGAGAAGACATATAACTGCAATTTGCTCGTTGATGAAAGCCCTGTTGGCAGCTTTCCGAGGGTTACTCTGGTGCCTCAATCATACAACCGAGCACTTAACAACTTATAAACGATAAGGGCCAAAATAAATTTTGGCTCCTTTACCGTCTGAACTTTGCTTAGAAATTAAGAGTGCGAAACTTTAGGATCAAACTTATGAGAGAGATAATATTTATTTTTGGAGGATGCAGGAGCGGCAAAAGCAGGCATGCTCTTGAATTGTCGGACAGCATTCGCGGAGAAAACAGGATTTTTATTGCCACTTGTGTGCCGCTTGATGAAGAGATGAATCAAAGAGTTGAGCGCCACCAGAAGGAAAGAGGCAAAAGCTGGATAACCATTGATGCCCCGGTCCACCTGCCGGAAGCGATAATTGAAAACCACCTGAAAGCCGATGTAATTGTTGTGGATTGCCTGACCTTCTGGATAAGCAACATTATTTTAAATACAGATGATCAGGAAATAATTTCCAGGCATATACACAGCCTCATACAGTCGATTGAGGCAGCTCAATGTACTGTTATCATGGTAGCAAACGAAGTCGGGGCAGGTATTGTTCCGGATAACGTTCTTGCAAGAAGGTTCAGGGATGTGGCCGGGCATGTCAACCAGAATGTGGCGGCATGTTCCGATAAGGTTATATGGATGGGCGCCGGCATTCCGGTAAAGATAAAATAAATAATGAAAAGTCTTATTGCAGCAATACAGTTTATAACAATACTGCCTGTTGGAAAGCCCGGAGCGTTTGAGCCCAGAGGGATGATACAGCTTTTCCCGGTTGTGGGCATAATTATCGGCTTACTGGTTTCAGCCTTTGATACGGCTATTTTACAATTGTGGCCAAAGCATGTTGCTTCACTGCTCGATATGATATTTCTTGCGGTCATTACCGGCGCATTTCATCTGGATGGTCTGGCAGACACAGCGGACGGTCTTTTAGGGCACAGGACCAAAGAAGATGCCCTTGTCATCATGAAAGACAGCAGAATCGGCGTTATGGGGCTTGTTGCCGTTGTCTGCGTGCTGGCGATTAAATGGGTCGGCATTGCAAGTTTAGATGTTCACAGGAGCCTGCTGCTTGTTATTATACCTGCCTACGCAAGGGGAAGTATTTTATTCGGCGTAAGGTTTCTTAAGTACGGCAGACCTGAAGGCGGAACCGGACATGCTTTTTTTGGCGATCCATTAAAAATCAGCGACTTTTGGGGATTACTGATACCTGTTGCCCTTTCCTTTTTTTTAGGATGGAGAGGAGCTCTGTTAAACCTGATTTTTATCATTATGACAGCGCTAATCCTGCTTTACTACAAAAAGAGAATCGGATGCATTACAGGCGATATGTTAGGAGCGATGACAGAAGTTATTGAATCGATGCTTTTTTTAATGGTTTCGATAACTATCTCATTTTTATAACTATTAAGCCACAGATTCACACAGATGAACGCAGATAGGTTTAAATGTAAAGAAATCACAGAACATCTTTTTTAAACCACAAAATCGAGCAAAAGGGGATATTTTGCAAGGGTTTCTCCCTAAATCATACAAGAGAGCTTATCCGTTCAGGCTGGGGACCACGTCATTTATATATCCGGATCATTATATACCTAATGTTAAAATGCTTGGCCCATATCTGGATGAAATCGAGCTTCTTTTGTTTGAAAGCAGTTATGACAGTCTTCTTTCAAAGCACGATATAAAAGAGCTCTCCATGCTTGCAGAGGAATTCGACATTACTTATGACATTCATCTGCCTATAGATATATCGTTGGGGGATGAAGATCGATCAATTCGGCGCCGCTCCATTGAGTCGGTCCAACGTGTAATAGACCTTACCCTGCCTTTAATACCTTCAGTTTATATACTTCATCTTTCATTCAATGAGGGTTTGAGCAAAACAGAAAACGTAAGCAGATGGCAGGAGCGTATTTATAAGAGCATGGAACTCTTGCTCTCAAGCGGAATAAACAGCAGATCAATAGCAATCGAAAACCTGATGTATCCATTTGAATGGGCGGAAGATGTTATATCTTCTTTAAATCTATCTGTATGTATTGATATAGGGCATCTTATACGGATGAACGCGGATATAAAAAAGGTTTTTGACAAACACCACGACAGGACATCAATCATCCATCTTCACGGAGTTAAAGACAACCTCGACCACTTATCGCTTGATAAATTAACAGATAATGAAACAGTAGATATTATGAAAATATTAAAAACATATGCCGGTATAGCGATAATAGAGGTGTTTTCATATAACAACCTGCAAGCTTCACTAAAATATATGGAAAAATGCTGGAACCAGCGCCGCGACCCATGAACCATATACTTTAACCTGATGTTTCCAAGCTATAAAACCTTTTGCAAAAATATAAGGATTACATTAATTATAATAAGCAAGCGTATTTTTCGCCGGAAAGAACGCGCGGCTGAAGCGAAGCTTCAATAAGGATTCAGAAATATGAGCAGGATATCTAATGTAGTGGATAATTTTCTTGAAGAATATGCATGTTCTCAAGCAATTCTTTCAGAATATTGTGAGTTGTTTAATCTAAATCGTGATACGGCGATTAAAATAACCGCAGGATTTTCCGGAGGTATGCGGGCAGCTAAGCGACAGGATCTTTTAAGGACAATTTGCCCAAAACTTGTCAGAAGCTCAGCAGAATTGTCAGACATAATGCTTGAAGAAAGCTAATGATTGTCATTATCAAAAGGAAAGGCCATGATTAAAATCGGGTCATATCCCCGGAAAAGAAATCAATTTAAAGATGACGAACTTGTTTGCTATTGCTTTGGATTTACGAGGAAAGACATTGAAAAAGATTATGTTGATAACAACGGCCAATCAACAATCTTAGAAAGAATCGCATTCGAAAAGAAGGCTGGAAAATGTGATTGCGCTCAGAAAAACCCTAAAGGCCGTTGATGTTTGTCTGATGTCCGCCAGGTGGTGGATTTGGTGCGATAAGGGAGAATATTATGGAGGATTTGAAAAAAAGCATTGTCATACCGCTTGATGGTTCAAAAAATTCGTTGAACTCATTGGATTATCTTAATCTTATGTTTAGCCCGGAGCATGAAATGCATGTCCATCTTTTGTATGTCATGCCGTCTTTGCCGCCGCTGTTAACAGACGATAAAACAATGGACAGGAAGCTCAGGTCGGCGCTGGCTTCAGTTAAAAGAAAGAATAAAGAAATAGCCGAGCGGATTTTAGCGGAAGCCGGGAAAATTCTTATTGATAAAGGTTTTAAGGAGGAAAATATTAAACCGCATTACCGTCAATGTGAAAATACTATTGCCAGAGATATTCACTTTTGGGCAAAAAATAAAAAGGCGGATACTATTCTAATTTCCAAGCGGGGACGAACCGATTTTAACCCGTTTGTCATGGGCGCTATGTCAACAAGGCTTGTGGAGTACTGCAGGGATTGCCCCCTGTGGATAGTGGGGGGCGGTGTTCGTTCAAAAAAGGTGCTTATTGCCGTGGATAGTTCCAAAAATGCCTTCAGAGCTGTTGACCATGCCGGTTTTATGCTTTCCGGAACCGATTGCAAGGCAACCATTTTTTATGCCATGAGGAATCTGAGACACTTTGTTCCTCTGGAGGCCATTGAAGAGGCTCCTGCTCTTGAAGAGTTCTGGCGGAACAAGGCAGGCCAGCAGATTGCTCCATATATGATAAAGGCTAAAAAAATACTTCTTGATGCAGGGCTTTCAGAGGATCAGATTGCCACTAAAGTAATAGACGGCAGCCGGTCTGCTGCCGACGATATTCTCAAAGAGGCGCATGAAAACAGTTTTGGAACAATTGTATTGGGACGCAGGGGCCTTTCAAAAATAAAGGAGCTTTTCATGGGCAGTGTAACCAGAAAGATTTTAAACAGCTCTGTTGGGTTGACTGTCTGGATCGTTCAATAATGATTTTGACCATTAACCCCGCTGTACTTAGTCTCAACATTGACAATATTACCCGTTCATTGTAACTTGATAGCGAATCTAAAAATGGCAAACTTCCTTACGGTCGAAGATTCCCCGCTGCTTGCGGCGGGGAGCTTCAATATTTTATAAAGTTTAAAGACATTTTGTGCAATGTTTTTGTAAAAATGACTGAGAATGACACCTTAAATAAATCAAACCATGGCACAGTTGTTTCCGTTCGCGGGAGTGTAATTGATGCTCATTTCCCCAAAAGACTTCCTCATATTCACAACCTTTTGAGAACAGGCGATAACGGAAGCATAGCCTTCGAGGTTGAGACCCATCTCAATTCAAAAGTTATTCGCGGTGTTGCGCTGACCTTGACCCAGGGGCTGGCCCTTGGTTCGCAGGTTATTGATACGGGCCGGCCTTTGCATGTTCCGGTAGGAAAGCATTTGCTTGGAAGAATGTTCAATCTATTCGGTGAACCTATCGATAGAAAAGGTGAAATCAAAGGCGGAGAATGGCGTTCCGTTTACAGGGAGCCTGTGCCCATCAGTCAACGCTCTACAACCTCTGAAATTTTTGAAACCGGCATAAAGGCTATCGATGTTTTGGCTCCTATGGAGAGGGGAGGGAAGGCCGGTCTTTTTGGTGGCGCCGGTGTCGGTAAGACAGTAATAATTACTGAAATGATACATAATATTGTCGGCCGACGTGAGGGGGTCAGCATCTTCTGCGGTATTGGTGAACGATGCAGGGAAGGCGAGGAGCTTTACCGCGAGATGAAGTCGGCCGGGGTGCTTGACAACACAGTAATGGTATTCGGACAGATGAATGAACCGCCCGGTGCCAGATTCAGAGTAGGTCATGCGGCGCTGACCATGGCCGAGTATTTCAGAGATGACGCCAGGCAGGATGTGTTGCTTTTGATCGACAATATTTTTCGTT
This sequence comes from Candidatus Desulfaltia sp., assembly GCA_030656555.1. Taxonomy (GTDB): domain Bacteria; phylum Desulfobacterota; class Desulfobacteria; order Desulfobacterales; family ETH-SRB1; genus Desulfaltia. Next base: position 36,672 of record JAUSPN010000029.1, read on the forward strand.
TTATCCAGGCCGGATCAGAGGTGTCCGGGCTCATGGGACAAATACCTTCCCGCCTCGGGTATCAGCCGACCATGGGAACGGAATTAGCCAGGCTGGAAGAGCGGATATGCAATACAGCTACCGGCGCTATTACCTCCACTCAGGCTGTGTATGTGCCTGCGGATGATTTTACGGACCCCGCCGCAGTTCATACCTTTTCTCATCTTTCCGCATCCATAGTATTATCAAGAAAAAGGGCCAGCGAAGGGCTTTATCCAGCCATAGATCCGCTCAAGTCCGGATCTAAAATGCTTGTGCCTCCTGTAGCTGGAATGAAGCACTACCGTGTGGCACAGGATGTGCGTAAAACACTTGCGACATATGAAGAACTGAAAGACATTATTGCCATGTTAGGGCTGGAGGAGCTATCGCAGGATGACAGGCGGATTGTGCGCCGCGCCAGACAACTGGAAAGATTTATGACGCAGCCTTTTTTCACAACCCGGCAATTCACAGGCCATGAAGGCAGGATGGTTGACCTGAAAGATGCTTTAGATGGTTGTGAGCGCATATTGAATGATGAATTTTCCGATTATCCTGAGAGATCGCTTTATATGATCGGAAATATTAACGAAGCAAAAAAAGATGAAACTTAAAGTTTTGCTCCCGACAGAAGTTCTTGTTGACGAAGAGGTTGTCAAGGTGATTGCCGAGGCTGAGAATGGTTCTTTTTGCCTTTTACCGCGCCATGTTGATTTTGTGACCGCCATTGTTCCCGGCATTTTTTCTTTTGTAACACCCGACCTTGTTGAACAGTTTTATGCTGTTGATGAAGGCATCCTGATCAAATGCAGCCAGGAGGTTATGCTTTCCACCAGAAATGCCGTGCGGGGCCCTGATCTTGGAGAGTTGAAAAAAACTGTTGAAAAACAATTCGTTGAGCTTGAAGATCGGGAAAAAATGTCGCGTTCCGCATTAGCCAGGCTCGAAGCCGGTTTTATCAGACGTTTTATGGATATTGAAAAATAGAAACAGGGGTTGACACCAGGCGTGTGAATAAAAAGCATCAACAATCATTTAGCAAAACAGTGGGAGGCAAAGAGGTTCGCAAGATCAAAGCGCGCCATGAGAAGAAGAGTGTTGTCTGGTTTGGACTGGGCATGTTCGGTGTCCTTGGATGGTCTGTAGTCATCCCCACCTTGCTTGGGATTATACTGGGCGTCTGGATAGATATAACATGGCCGAGCCGCTATTCCTGGACATTGATGCTTCTTATCATCGGCATTATTTTAGGTTGTTTAAACGCATGGCGATGGATAACATCCGAGCGAAAGATGATTAAAGAGGATAAAGAGACAAAAAAGAATGAGTGAAGTTGTAGTCCTCATAACTGCTTTTGCCGCAGGCATTGGTCTTGGTACCTTTTACTTCGGAGGTCTGTGGCTGACCGTGCAACGTCTTCCTAAGGTTAGAAGGCCGGCGCTTTTGAGTATGTGCAGCTTTTTGGGACGCCTTGGGATAGTTCTTTTTGGATTTTATCTAATTATGGACGGTCATTGGGAGCGGATTATAGTATGTATGCTCGGTTTTTTAACAATGCGTGCGATTCTTACGCGTCTTTGGGGTCCTATTAGAGCAACCACCAACCAGTAACGAGAAATATGCATATAACTCCTGATTCAATAATTTTATTTCAACTGGGGCCTGTTCCTTTGAATGCAACCATACTGTTTACATGGTGCATAATGGCCTTGATGACTGTTGTATCCTGGCTTGTGACCAGAAAGCTTTCCTCAACAACACGGCTGTCTCGATGGCAGAACTTTATTGAAGTTCTGGTAATCAGCATAAGAGATGAGATTCGTGAGATCGGCGGACAGGATCCGGGCAGGTACCTGCCCCTTGTGGGCACACTCTTTTTATTTATTGCGCTTTCAAATCTTTTAAGTATCATCCCGGGATATAAGGCGCCAACCGGTTCGCTTTCAACAACCACAGCGCTTGCTGTTTGTGTGTTTGTTGCGGTTCCCCTGTACGGCATTGCTCAAAATGGTCTGTCCTATTTTAAACAATATACCAAACCTTCAATATTGATGCTGCCGTTCAATATTATAGGCGAGGTATCGCGCACCATTGCATTGGCTATGCGCCTTTTTGGAAATATAATGAGCGGCACGATAATTGCCGCCATCCTGCTTTCCATTGCGCCACTTATATTCCCAATTATAATGCAGGCTTTGGGATTGTTAATCGGATTGATCCAGGCATACATATTTGCAATTTTGGCGATGGTATACATTGCGGCAGGCTCTCGTGTGCGGCAAAACAAAGTCGAGTAGTCGAGTAGTCAACCACTCGACTACTCGACCAATACTAAGCTATTACGAAAGGAGATGATAATATGGATAACGTTGGTATTATCGGAGCTATATCCATTCTTGCGTCAGGACTGACCATCGGCATCGGTTCGATCGGTCCTGCACTTGGAGAAGGGCGGGCATTGGCCCAGGCTTTGAGCTCTATTGCACAACAGCCTGATGAGGCCAATACGATTACACGCACCCTTTTTGTGGGGTTGGCAATGGTGGAATCAACAGCTATTTACTGTTTTGTAGTATCCATGATTCTGATTTTTGCAAACCCGTTCTGGAATTATGTGGTATCTAAAGCTGGGGGATAAACTGTGCTCATCAATTGGTTTACAGTAATTACTCAGATAATAAATTTTCTGGTGCTTGTTTATCTTCTCAAGCGTTTTCTTTATGGCCCCATTATTAAGGCAATGGACAAGCGACAAGAGAAAATTGATCTTAATCTGGAAGAGGCGCGCAAAAAAAATGAGGAGGCCGAGCAGGAGTCAGAGCTGTTTCTTAAAAAAAACAGGGAATTTGATAGCAGGCATGAAGAAATGCTTTCTCAGATCAAAAAGGAGGCTGAAGCCCGCAAAGCAGAGCTTATAAAAGAGGCCCGCAGCCAGGTTGATGCTGATATGGCCGGATGGTATGGGGGTATCCAAAAGGAGAAAGAGAATTTTCTCCAGAACATTCGCAGACATGCGGTGAAGCACACCTGCGCCATTGCTCGCAGGGCAATAAAGGATTTATCGAATGCCGATCTTGAGGATCGCATTACTAGCATCTTTATCGAACGTCTCCGGAACATAGACGCTGATGAGAGAGAAGCGCTTGCCCGGACAGTTCAACATCCTGCGGAAGGAATTCGAGTAAACAGCGCCTTTCAAATTCCAGGGGAATCGGCAAAAAAAATTGTGCGACTTATACAAAATCTGACTACCGATTCTGTTGTCGTGCGGTTTGAGATTTTACCGGAGCTTATATGCGGCATTGAATTAAAACTTCATGGTCGCAAAATTTCCTGGAATATAGCTGATTATCTGGAGCCGTTTGAAGAAAATATGCGCGCGACAATTGAGGCAAAAATTAGTCATTAGTCATTGGTCATTGGTGGAAAGTCAAACAAATGACTTAACCATTCACGATGACAAATGACCAGTGACAAACGACCAGTGACAAATGACCAGTGACAAATGACTACTTTATAGGCACGTGATGACCGAGAATAATACTACATCTAAACCCTTTCTTGACGACACATTCATGCTCTTTGATCAAGTTCTTGAAAAACACGCATATGAGCTGAAAGGTCGGGAAGTTGGGATAGTGACCTATGTCGGCCGGGGGATTGCCCGTGTTGATGGTTTTTCCGGAGTTAAATCCGAGGAACTGCTCCGATTTCCAGGCAGCATCCCAGGCATGGTTTTTAATATCGATATTTCAGATGTGGGTGTTATTCTTTTTGGCGAAAGCGAGGAGATAGAAGCAGGTTCCGAGGTGCAGCGCACAGGACAGGTTCTGGATGTTCCGGTTGGTGATGCGCTGATAGGACGCTTTGTGGATCCCATGGGACGTCCTCTGGATAATCTTGGCCCTGTGAAGACGTCGGAACGACGTCCTGTTGAACGTGAGGCTCCTGAGATTATGGACAGAGCTCCTGTTTTCGTGCCGTTACAGACAGGCCTGAAGGTTGTGGACGCCTTAATTCCGATAGGGCGTGGGCAACGAGAGCTTATTCTTGGCGACCGGCAAACAGGCAAGACAGCTATTGCCCTTGATACGATAATTAATCAGAAGGGAAAGGATGTTCTGTGCGTGTATTGCGCAATCGGGCAGCGAAGTTCATCAGTGGCAAAACTTATAGATGAGCTCAGGAAGCACAATGCCATGGATTACTCCATCATCGTGGTGGCGGAAGGGGAAAGCACTCCGGGAATGCAGTTTGTTGCGCCATATGCTGCGACGACTATGGCTGAGTTTTTTATGGAACAGGGAAAGGATGTATTGATTATATATGATGACTTGACGCATCATGCCAGGGCTTATCGTGAGCTTTCACTTCTGCTTCGACGTCCTCCCGGCAGAGAGGCTTTTCCCGGCGATATTTTTTATATCCATTCACGGCTCCTTGAACGCGCTACCCATCTTTGCGAAGAGCTTGGAGGCGGCTCATTGAGCGCTATGCCTATTGTTGAAACAGAGGCGCAAAACATATCCGCATATATTCCGACAAACATTATTTCAATTACCGACGGTCAGATATATCTTTCACCCGACCTTTTTCAAAAGGGGGTGCTTCCGGCAGTGGATGTTGGAAAATCAGTGTCAAGGGTGGGTGGAAAAACACAGCTTGCCGCATATCGTGCAGTTGCCGGTGATTTACGCCTTTCCTATTCGCAGTTTGAAGAGCTGGAGTCATTCTCCCGTTTTGGCACGCGTCTGGATGATGAAACACGTAAAAGGCTGGAGCGGGGGAAACGGGTTAGAGAAATTCTTAAACAGCCTCAATATGAAGCCATGCCGATTGCAGAGCAGATAGCTGTGTTTGTGGCAGTAAACGGAGGTGTGCTTGATGAGTTTTCCCTTGATCAGATTCCACAAATTGAGCGGCTTATACGCAAGGAGGTCGCAGTTCATCTGCCCCTTCTTTGCGAACAGATCGAAGCAGGTGGTCAATTAAAGGACGAGGATCAAGAGGCTATCTTGAGCATTGCCCGGAAAGCTGTCGAAAATGCTTGAATTGCTTAAACGTAAAATCAAGAGCGCTGAAGATTTGCTGTCTGTCGTAAAAACGATGAAGGTTCTTGCGGCCGTCAGCATTCAGCAACATGAAAAGGCGGTTGAATCCCTTGGCGAATACAACCGGTCCGTTGAGTTTGGATTGCAGGCTGTTCTAAAACACAGACCCGGTGGAATTCCGATACTCAAACCTGTTTTAAAACAAAGACTGGGAGCCATTGTTTTTGGCTCTGATCAGGGCATGGTCGGTCAGTTTAATGAAGTGATAGCTCATTATGCGGCCCAAGAAATAAATACACTCAAGGCAGGACAGGAAAACAGCGCAGTTATAGCTGTTGGGCTGCGAGTTGTGTCTCCACTTGAAGATGCCGGCCGGCCTGTTGAAGACCGCCTTTCTCTGCCAGGCTCAACAACCGGTATTACGCCGCTGGTGCGGGATATTGTGCTGAAGATGGAGGCGTGGCGCTTTGAGCGGAAAATCGACCAGATCCTTATCTTTTATAACAGGACGGTCGGCGCATCTTATAAACCCCATGTACTCCGGTTGCTGCCGCTTGATTATAAATGGTTTCAAGATTTGAAAAGCAGACCATGGCCATCGCACTCTTTGCCGCTTTTTACCATGGATTGGAACCGCCTGTTTTCATCATTGATCCGGCAACTTCTATTTGTATCGGTTTTTCAAGCCTTTGCTGAATCCATGTGCAGCGAAAATGCCGGCCGTCTTGCATCCATGCAGGTGGCTGAAAGGAATATTGAAGAGCGTATAGATGAGCTGAACTTTCAATTTCACCAGGAAAGACACAGCTCTATTACAGAAGAACTGTTAGACATTGTTGCAGGTTTTGAGGCGTTAACTTGAGACCTTTACTCCGCTGGATATTTCCCCTTGTTTTCCATAAGCGCTTTGACAGGTTCGAGGCCGTAGGGGGTGCTTTCTTCTATAGCTTTAAGAACTGTGCCGCCTCCGGTAAAAAAGAAGTACTTGGCATTGTCCATGGCTGCAAGATAAAGGCCGGGGCTGAGGTTTTTGAATTCCTGGAGAGTATCTCCGCCGCCGTAAAGTTTTTGAGCTTGTGTATTCTTGTCAATTGTACGGTCAAGTTTTTCAGAACCTTCGAAAAAGTGCGGTGTAAATCCCATGACAGCATTGACAAAGATGGTTTTTGCAGAACTTATAATATCGGCGACTTTTGGAACGTCGAACGATTCAGGAGCAACATCAAGGAAATATCCATGTTTGTTTCCGGGCTTAAAATCTGTGATGTTGAGTGTCCTGTATTTTCCTTCAACGCGCCCCTCAATAGTGTCTGACTCAACCACAAATGGCAGTTCTACAATCTTTCCGGCCTTTTCATCCTGCTTGACAAGATTTTTGGCCGCATTAATATCCGATTCACTCACACCAGCCACCCGAATATCATATTTGGCGCATAAAAAGGTATTATAAATAATTCCGCCAAGCAGCAGGTGATCAACCTTCTTGTAAATCTCGTTTAGCGGCCCGATTTTGGTGTCGTATTTTGCTCCTGCTACAATAGCCACAAAAGGTCTTTTTGGTTCCAGAACCCTTCTCAGATGAGCTATTTCCCTTTGCATTAGAAATCCGGCAAAACTGGGCAAATATCTGGTTATATCACAGGTGGAAGCATGGGGCTGCCATGAACCAAAAGCATCGTTGATAAAGACATCGGCAAGTCCGGCAAGTTGCAGGGCAAAACGCTCTTTTATATCGCCCTGCGCCTCCTCTCCTTCAAACCAGCGTGTGTTGGGAAGATAAATGCCTCCTGTTCTGCGGGTGCGTAGATCACGTATATGCCAGTTGATGGATGTGTCGATCTGTTTAATACCCGCATCAGGATCAACCGGAAACTCCGGCACCGAAAATTTTGTGTGCAGTTTCCGCTCAAGATATTCGACAACAGGCTGTACAGAGGTGTTGTCTTCAACTTTGATTTTACCTGTTTTTTTGTCCCGTGTTCGGCCCACGTGCGTCATAAGAATCGGCCGGCCGCCTCGTTCAACAATGCTGTACAGAGTTCCCAGTGTAGCGTCAATCCGATACGGATCTCTGATTATACCATTTTTAACCACATTATGGTCTACTCTAACCAGAACGATTTTATCTTTCAGGTCAGCGTTCTGGATAAGCGGCAGACGGGGGTCCAATTCTAAATTCATTTTTTTACCATCAATTTGTTAGGTCATCATTCTTCGTGAGGTTCATATTTAAAGGACAGGTTTACCCTTGCACGGTAGGCGGTTACTTTCCCCTCGTCAACCTTCATATCAAGTTTAACTATCTCCGCGACTCTCAAATTTTTAAGACTCTTTCCCGCGAGTTCAACTGCATTCTTAGCAGCTTCTTCCCATGAGATTTCGCTTGTTCCAACCAGTTCAATAATTTTATAAACACTTTTAGCCATAATCTTCCCCCTTTTTAAATCTGTTAATTATCTGATTTTTATCGAGATTACTTCGGGAATAAATGGTAATTTTATAAAACAAGGAACAACCACGGCAATCTTATTTATTAAGAGCTTTGAATTTTGTCATTTCGAGGAGCATGAGCGACGAGAAATCTTAATAATTCAAAATCGTTAAGATTTCTCCCTTTGGTCGAAATGACAAAAAACAGCAGTTATGCAAAGGTCTCGGATTATCAACGGGTTATGAGATTGCTTCGTTTTGCTCACAACGACAATGCGGGCATTTTTAAAGGTCTTGATCTGTTTACAGCTTGGTGACGTTTTTTGCCTCAGGGCCACGATCACTTTCTGCAACGTCAAAGCTAACCTTGTCGCCCTTTTCCAGGCTTTTGAATCCCGTCATATTAATAGCTGAGTGATGAACAAAAAGGTCCTTACCACCTTCCTGCTCAACGAAGCCATATCCTTTTTTATTGCTAAACCACTTTATTGTTCCTTCTGCCAAAATGCTTACCCCCTTAAATTAAACTGTTTGGCATTTTTAAAATATATCGATTTATCAAGTCAAGCAAAAAAGTAAAAACAGCCTCTAATCTTCTGTGAGATCAAGACTTTTACAGGGTTTATAAGGTGTCCAGAGGGCTTTTAACAGAATCGATATCTTTTTTCATGACATGGGTATATATTTCAGTAGTTTTCACATCAGCATGACCCATAAGTTCTTGAACCACACGGATATTAGTGCCTGCTTCAAGCAAATGTGTTGCAAAGCTGTGACGAAAAGCATGGCATCCGGCCTTTTTATGAATTTTTGCCTGGCTCAAAGCTTGTTTTACCGCCTTTTGCAATCCCGATTCCATAACATGATGACGCATGATTTTTCCGGATCTGGGATCTTTTGACATTTCTTTTGCAGGAAAAACATACTGCCATCCGGTCTCTTTGGACGCATTAGGATATTTGCGAGAAAGCGCCCCAGGGATGTAAACTTCCCCGAATCCTTCCCGTATATCCTCCTCATGTAATGCAGCGACATAATCAATTTGTTCTTGTAATTCCTGCTGGATGGAGTCAGGCAGAATTGCTTTGCGGTCTTTGCCCCCTTTTGAGTTACGTATAAAAATCCTGCCCTGGCCAAAGTCCACATCCTTGATGCGCAAACGAATACATTCCATAAGCCTAAGTCCACAACCATATAACAATTTCGCCATCAAAGCGTGCTTTCCTTTCATATTTCCAAGCAACTTTGCAACTTCTTCTTGCGTCAACACTGTTGGCAGATTCATTCTACGTTTTGACCGAGTTGGCGCTATACCATCTTCCAAATCAATATCAAGAACCCTTTTATATAAAAATATCAATGCATTCAGCGCCTGTTTCTGGGTCGCGGCAGCAACATTCTTCTTTTCTGTAAGGTAGCTCAAAAACCGCTCAACTTCATTTTTACCCATATCTTTAGGATGTGTCTTGCCACCATAAAACTTTACATACTGCAATATCCAGGAAGAGTAAGACTGCTCGGTCCTGTAGGCATAATGATAATATCGTAAAACTTCACGAACTTGATCCATTAAACGATATTCTGGATTAGGTTTAAATTTTATGTTGATTTCCATATATTTCCTGTATTATATTATTAAATCGAAAGTTTGATAATATATAAAAGGGTTGAAAAATTCAAGCGAAATATTTATCGTAATTTAAATTAATATATAAATACATGGAAATATTTTCCAGATATATAGTCCGATATCATGGAAAAATTTTACATTTATCAACACTGATAAGCTGACCGCTCGCGATGCTCGCGATCAGCTTATCGCCGGCGGATGCTTCGCCATCCCCCTTGAAAGTCTCCGCTCGCGCTCCGCCTATCAAGTGCAATGGAGCTGACTGCGCTTCTCAGTCTGAGAGACCGCTACCGCGTCCTCTCAGACTTGCGATGCTCGCAGCTCATCCGCCGGCGTTATGTTTCTTGGGGCCGTGTATCAACCATGAATACGCAATCAATTTCTGAATCTGGAGCTTCAAATGCGAGTATGCATCCATAGGGGTACTCATGAGATTGGCGGGACTTGCATTGAGATTGAATCCCAGAGTAGGCGTATAGTTTTAGATATCGGGTTACCTTTGGAATCCGAATTATCTGATACTCCTCTTCCACCAGTTTCAGGCTTTAGAGGGTTTGATTCTTCTTTGCTGGGGGTATTCATTTCCCATCCACATCTTGACCACTATGGGCTTGCACCAAAATTGCTCCAAGAAATACCGGTGCTAATCGGTTCAGCTGCCCTACGAATTTTAGAGGCGGCCAGCCAGTTTATCCCTTCTGAAGTCAATTTTAAAAACATCATTGAAATTAAAGATAAGACACCAATTACTATTGGTCCATTCACGTTAACTCCGTACCTAGTTGATCATTCAGCCTATGATGCATACGGCCTTCTGGTCGAAGCAGATGGACAGCGTCTTTTCTATTCCGGGGATTTTCGCGGGCATGGACGCAAAGGTAAACTCCTTGATCGTTTTGTCGTTCAACCACCCAAGGACATTGATGTATTGTTAATGGAGGGATCAACCCTGGGCCGATTCGGTGTGGACGACAAATATCCCTCTGAATCGGAGTTGGAAAGCAAGTTCCTTGAGACGTTCGATAGCACGAAAGGGATGCCATTGGTTTGGTGCTCAGGGCAAAATATAGATCGACTGGTCACTATCTACCGGGCATGCAGGCATTCTGGAAGACAGTTCATTACAGACATGTATACGGCTTGTGTACTGCAATCCATTGGAAATAAACGACTTCCACAACCCGGATGGACAGGCTTTCGCGTATATTTGCCATGGCTTCAGAAACAGATAATTATCAGGAAGGAACTATTCGCTCTGGCAAAATCTTTCGCGCCGTGGAGAATTTACCCTGAGCAAATTAAGAAAGAAGCAAACAAGTCGGTGATGTTGTTTCGTCCTTCGATGAGAACAGACCTTGAAAAAGCCGATTGTATTGAAGATGCAACCCTCATTTATTCCATGTGGTCAGGTTATCTTGAGCGTCATCAGTACCGTCCTCTCAGGGACTGGCTGGATGAGAAATCAATTCCTTTAGTACACTGTCACACATCTGGTCACGCCCCAATATCAGATTTGAAGCGTTTTGCCAATGCCCTTGCCCCAAAGATGCTTGTCCCAATTCATTCTTTTGAGCCTGCGCAATTTCCAGATCACTTTGCGAATGTCGTATTGAAAAATGATGGCCAGTGGTGGGAGCCAATAGCTGCTTTTCACATGGCCAACCCTGATAATAGAGAGGCAACTATGAATGACGATATCAATTCATCAATCCGTGAACTGAACAAGGACATAAATTCTAAAACAGGGGGCGGTGGCAAATGGCCATCATCCTTTGATTACATAATTGAAGCGGATCGTATTACTTTGCAGGCGAATAAAAGAATAGACAAATCGGGTTACCGTTGCTTAGATTCTTGGGGAATCGCTCTTTTTCATGAGATAAAATCAAATGGCAAACTGGATATTAAAGAAATACAGTTCATTATAAATAGCAACGGAGATGTGTGGTCGCCAAATGATGAGGCATTCAAGAGGAGAGTTTCTTATCTTCAGATTAATAACGAAGATATTGTTTTCAAGGTCGTACATAACAATCAGGTGATAAACCTTTACAGCCAGAAAGAACTATTTGAGCGACCTAAAACCGAAATAATACGCGATTTCTTGAATTCACGGGGGGACGATGACAAGGGACACCTGCTTGAAAAAGCCTTTCAGGCGTTTTTGTTTGGAAAAGGCCTGAAAACTGAAACCAGAACAAATGATAGGCTTGCAATATTAGGCGAGCATTTCTTTCAATTGAAGAAGAAACAATATGGGGTCTTAAGAGAATTTCCAACTGGTGCATTCTTGAATAATATTTCCAGAAGCGATATAGGGGTCAAGTCTACGCTTGACTCATGTTTTGTAATGCTGTAAAAAAAAGCTTATGTCCAGACCGTTGAGAATAGAATATCCCGATGCATGGTATCATGTAATGAACAGGGGGAGGCGGGGAGAATCTGTTTTCCGAAAGAAGGAGGATTATCTTGCCTTTATTGAACTATTAAGAGAAACTGTGGACATGTGGAATTTGAGAGTGGGGGCCTATTGTCTGATGCCCAGTCATTACCATCTTCTGATTCAAACCCCGGATGCAAACCTTTCCCGCTGTATGCGGCATGTTAATGGAGTCTATACCCAGCGGTTTAATCGGAGCCATGTCCTTGAAGGTCAACTATTTAGAGGACGGTACAAGGCGATTCTGGTGGAGGGGGGACAGTTACCTGCTGGAGCTGTTGAGATATGTTCATAGAAATCCTTTGGAAGCCGGTTTGGTGAAAGTGTTGGACAAGTACCCATGGGTCAGTCATCAGGGGTATTTATCTGATGCAAAGAAATGGAACTGGCTGTACAAGGACTTTATCCTATCTCTTTTTTCCGATGAAAAGGCAGTTAGCCGTAAAACGTATAAGGATTTTGTTTCCAAAGGGACTCCGGAAGAGATTAACCGGATATTTGGCAGAAAGAATCTGCCGTCGGCACTGGGAAACAAAGATTTTTTGGACTGGGTGAAGGGTTCGTTTTTTTTCGGAAAGCGGCACAAAGAGGTGCCCGATTCCAAGAATTTATCGCCGGATGCAGAAAGGATAAAGGAGGAGGTGTGCAGAAAGTACGGGGTGGCAATGGATGAACTGCACAGATCAAGAAGGGGAATTTCAAATGAGCCGAGGAATGTGGCGATTTATCTGTTGAGGTCTCTGCGTGGAGACAATTTGGAGGAGATTGGCAGGGAATTCAACATCACCCGATTCAGTTCGGTCAGCAGTGTCGTAGAAAGAATGAGGGGGAAAATATCCGGGGATCGACAATTGAGAAGACGTGTCGAGGAAATCAAAACTGCCATTTACATGAGTCAAGCGTAGACTTGACCCCTTTATATAGAGGTTTATGCCTCATAATTTTTTTACACACTTGAGGGTTCGATGTACAGGTATGCCCGAATTCCGCCTAATTTCCGCCTAATTTCGCTAAATAGCAACTCGTTAAAGCCTGCCTGCAAGCCACCTCCCATTCCCTGAAAAAGCGTTTGACGTTTTCCGATCCGATGTCATAGATGTTGTGGTCTCTTTTTCCTTGACACCCAAGTCCATTTTCGCTATTCTCACTCCCCAAAAAAGCAAGTTCTTATCACCAACTCCACACAAATTCATTTGACAGGGAGCAGTTAATTTAAACAAATTATTCTGTATTTTTGTAATTTTATATTGACATATTGACTATATTACGTACAACAAATTCTTATTTTTGGAGAACTTACGATAAAAAAGAAATCGATCTGGTGGAAGAACGGAGCGGGAACCTGTACGGTTACGGGATAAAATGAAAAGATGTTCCTGTGAAAATTCCAAGAGACTGACTAAAAAACTATCCGAACGCAAGTTTCGAGGTGATACATCGAAAAAATTATCTGAATTTCATAAATTCAGCTTTGCCAATGAAGGATAGATCGAAGAATATAAGATGAAGGCGATTAAAACATAAGTGTCAAGGTCTACGTTTGACTCTTTCGTGTATTATTAAGAGTCAGACGTAGACTTAACCCCAAAAATTGACCTGACCCCAAGAATAAATTTTCAGGTTAAAGTTCTCTGTTTTAGAAACTGATAATCTTTGCGGACAAAATTATCCGTCATCCCAATCAAACATACATAGCCAATAAGTTTGCACCTGTCTTTTACCTGTTGATAAAGATTATTCAACCATGAAAGGTGGTTTTCAATAAAATCGAGTTGAGCTTTCTGATACTTTTCAGGTGCGCCCTCCTCTTCTCCTCTGGTAATAAGAAAAGAGACGAATTCCAATTCAACAGGAAGGAAATCAGCAGTTTCGTTTTCAATATCAGCTCCGTATTGAAAATAAAATTGAGTTATCTCATTTAACGTTTCAAGATCTTTTTCTGCCCCTGCCTGTCGGGAATATTCACGCTCATAAAGTGGGCAGGGAGCTTTTGGATGACCCAACTCAAAGGTTGATACATATTCCGCCTGAAAATGATCAACACCCAGTCTCTCAATATCTTTCAGGATCTTTCTGGAATTTCCGGCTGTCCTGGAAATATCCTTATAAATTTCAGATTTTTCCTCCAATTGCTCAGCAGATTGAATCATATAAGACAAATAGTCATCCATCTTCCTGACATCATCATCATAGGGATAATCAACAAGCTTGGATATATATTTATAAAGCATAGCTCTTAGTTCAGCCATTTCATTCATACTAATTCCCTTCAGCTTTTTATTAGAAAGTCGAATCCGGTTTCGGAATGCAGATTTCGGATTTAAGGTAATGGAGTCGCTTTGCTCCATCAGTTTAAATTCCATTGCGCCGACTTTCTATGTTCGTTGTGAGTATCACGCTCATGCATTTTATGTTATACCCAGAGCATGAAGCAGAGGTTCCATAACAGTATATCCTTTTGCCAGATGTCCGCCTGTACCTCCAAGCAGAGAGACACATAATCCCCCGCCAATGGATAATAAAACTGCATAACAAAGACTTAGGTTCTCTTTCCATATTTTTTCTTTTTTAAGAGAAACCAGATAGTACAGCCCCATATAAATGAAAAAAACAGCTATTACCAGGCTTATTTTAGCACTGAATACAGGTGATGCTGCAAAGGATGCTGTGGGAAAATCAATCATGGCTCCTGTAAATGCCAGAACAATTGTGATGATTGCCAGCAGCAAAAATATCTGTATGGGATATGTCAGTTTAACAGCAAAATCTTCTTTATCACTTATCTTGGCAATCAACCCGATAATCACAAGCAGGCTTGCCCATAAAGGAAGAGCAACTGCTGAATGGGCAAGGATAATATGCCATGTTGAATGCAGAGTAACCATTGGTTACCTCCTTTTGTTTTTTGTATAGCGTTAATTTATTCCAATCTGTTTTTGCTAAGAAAAATACCAATTCCCGCAAAAACTAGAGCAGATATTATGAAAATTACAAATTTACCAACAACCCATCCAGATGCAAAATTTGCCACTGCGCCGGGAGCTGTAACCAAGACAGCTATAAACATGTATATTATCAAGCAGATAAAAGGAATTAATGCCAGATAAGTACCCCAAAGACTGAATGCTTTTTTTACGGTTGTTTTCATGAATAATTACCTCCCAGATATCTGATGAGTTTAGAATTCCTCTTTTTCCTCTCTTTTTCCAGAATATCTTTTACTCTCCATACATCTTTCCCGAAAAATTCTTCCAGATAGGGTTTGTCATATCTTTCTTTGCCGTTTACAGGAGGATTCAGTACCGGAGGAATATATAATACTCTTGGATTGGTCTTGTATTGCGGGAACAGTGGAAGAGCCACATTATATTCCTCTGCAAATACATGCACAGCGCTATTCGGATCTTCCAGATCTCCAAAAAATCTCACGTTCCCACCACATACACGTACACATAGAGGTGCTTCACCTTTTTCCACCAACGGCTCACACATTATACATTTCGCGGGCTGATTCAATTCATTGTTCCAGAAAATCCGCCTGTAGGGACATGAATGAAAACAGGATTTGCATCCTATGCAGACAGTTGGATCATGAATAACCATTCCCTTGTCAGTTTTATACATGGCATGGGCAGGACATACTTCCACGCATGGGGCATCATCACATTGCATGCACTGGATTGGAAGATAAAAATACCATGCGTTTTCAGGGGTTTGACCCACACCTTTGTCAAAATCCCAGTTTGGCCCATACTTGGGCATGGGGTCAGGAAATATCCTGGGAAGGTCATTCCCTGAATGATCAGTAAGATTATATCTGAATTCAAATTTCGGCTCATAATCATTCATATCCGGCAACAGCCCCTTTTTTACATTCTCAACCCATTTTTTAGGATAACCTGTCCCGGGACGCGTTTCAGTGATAATCCACCAGGCATGATGCAGTCCCTGCTGTTTAGATGCCCACCAGATTTTACATTCAACAGCACATGCCTGGCACCCCAGACATTTATTTAAATCCGCCACAATGGCATAGCCTTTTCTACTCATTGTTTTACTCCTTTTCTATTTCAACACTTGTATCACATTCGTTGCCGGTTACGCCCCAGAGATTCCATCCATATTTCAAATGATAAAATGGGGGGTTCTCTTCTTCGGGATAAATAACCGATTGTGTTGGTTTTGGCCGGACAGGAGTTACTGCATTATACCAGCCTTTAAAAAAGTTTATCATCTCAGCTCCGTTCTGTATCCAGACTTCTCCCGGCTTTACTGATGGAGCGACCTTGGCCATGGTCTTGCACTCGCCGTAAATGTTGTAAACCCTTACGGTATCTCCATCTTTTATTCCTCTTTTTGCAGCATCAGCGCTGTTTACAGCAACAAATGCAGAGTATCTCTGCAACCTTAAAAGCAGATCCATATCCCTGAAAGTTGAATGGGTTCCCCATCTTTCGTGTGGTGTATTCAGCTTAAGAGGAGCAGGTTTCCCATTTGGCAGAAGATCGGTTTCCGGCTCTTTATACATCGGGAATTCTTCTCCCAGAGTAAGAAACGTTGAGTGATCAATGTAAAACTGCTGTCTTCCAGTAAGGGTTTTACCTCCATTGGGAACAACTCCCAAGTATCTGGAAATAAAAAGTTCATTGATCTCGTAACCATTTTTATTCTTTTTCTGATAATGCATTTTTCCGCCAGCAGGAAAGGGAATTTTTTGTTCTATATTCTCCCTCCAGGGGTTCAAGGGTCTTTTCATGGTCTGGGCAGAGGGAAATGGAACCGGATGCTTTTTTATCAGATCGGTCAAGCCTTTGATATATCCGTCAGTATCTCCTTTAAACAGCATATTTTCAATAATCATCCTCAATTCAGGGGCCATCTGATCTTTATATTTCATGTAACCGTCAGGATCAGGATAAAGAACAGGACTGTGTTTCAGGGTAAAGTGCACAGCCATTTCTGCGGTTTCAAGGCAACCTTCTCTGCAGACACTTTTAAAATAAGGGTTTTCATTCCCATCCGCATCAATAAATTCTCTGTAAATCTTTGTATAATCCCTGTTTTTTTCATATTTGGCATCAAACCATTTAAGCCCGCCTCTTTTTTCTGCCTCATTGTTTACAGCCCTTGCAAGATCCTTGAATATTGTAAAATCAGTTTTTGTGTCATTTACAGGTTTTATTACCTCATTTTGTGCCTGCAGATAGGGATGCATGGGAGTTGTGGTAACATCAAATTTTTCATACCAGCCGGCAGTCGGCAAAACATAATCAGCAAATACTGCCGTACTGTTCATCCTGAAATCTATTACTGTAACAAGCTCCAGTTTTTCAGGATCATCAAACCATTTTTTAACCTGTGAACCACCTTTGGCCTGATTTAGAAAATTACCGCGCCATATGAACATAGCCTTCGGCCTTTTGGGCGGTTTAGGATATACCGGCATCCAGCCCTTTGCCAGAGATTTCAGTAAAAGGTAATTTTTATACCCCTCATGATCCTTGAGATCGAAACTGACAGGAGCATTCATTCCATCAGCATGCCCGCCTGGCAGCTCTTTAAGAAACCCACTTTCAACATCTTCTACAATTTCATTGAAATCCTTGCCCAGCTTCCACAGATTCATTATATAATGGGTCCAGACAAAAAGAGTTCCGTTTTCAGGTCTGGTCTTTAATATCCTGCCATACTTACCAAGCCCTTTTAACCATACCTTGTACTGTCCGGTATATTGATGAAAACCTGTTCCGTTTTTACCGACATTTCCTGTCAGAGCAAGCATCAGAATCATTGTTCTGTTGTTCACGTCATTATTGTACCAGTGGTTGACACCTCCGCCTCCGATAATGGTTGTTTTTTTGGCTGCAATATTTTCTGCTAAATTGCACATTGCTTTTGCAGAAACACCTGTTATTTTTTCCGCCCATTCCGGGGTCTTATCCTTCATTCTCTCTTTAAGCAGAGAAAATACAGTCTTTACTTTTACTTTCTTCCCATCTTTAAGTTCAACGCTCCATTCTCCTTCCAGAGCAGGCTCAATGCCAAATTTTTGCAAATCGAGCGATTCACGTTCATCACCACAGCAACCGGGAGCTATCTGCGGATTTCCTGTATTTTCATCCATGATATAAAGCTTGAATGGACTCCCGTCTTGTATGATATCATTTTCTCTTAAAAATTTTCCGTTATCCATTCGCACAAGAAAGGGCATATCCGTAAAAAGTTTTACATACTCTTTATCATATAGTTCTTTTTTAATAATATGGCTTATAACAGCATTTGCCAGAGCAGCGTCAGTTCCTGGCGTTACACTGATAAATTCATCTGCAATTCTTGCAGTTGCCGTAAAGTCAGTCCCTATATAAACTAAATTTGTGCCTCTGTATTTTGACTCGGTTACAAAATGAGCGGCTGCGATTCTTGTTTCGGCAACATTTGATCCCCACAAAATTAACTGCTCAGCATTTGTCCAGTCCCATTCTTCAGACTCTTCAGTCTGAGTGCCCCATGTAATCGGGTCTCCGGGAGGGAGATCACAATACCAGTCATAAAAGCTTAATGGGCCTGACGCTCCAAGGAGATTTGCAAGCCTGTAGCCCGCACCGGCAGATACGTAATTATAAGCGGGTATTGGAGAAAAGAAAACCAGAGAATCAGCTCCATCTTTTTCAATTATGTCTCCCATCTGTTTCGCAATGCCGCTCATGGCTTCATCCCATGAAACCCTCTTGAATTTCCCTTCCCCTCTTTTACCAACTCGTTTGTACGGATGCCTGATACGTCCCGGACCGTGTATATACCTGACATATGAGGCGCCACGCATACAGCCTCTTGGATTATACGCGTTTTTTGCGACCGGATCGTAAACATCATAGTCTGAAGCCTGAATGAGCCCAGTTATCATATTCCCATTAACACAGGCATTCCAGCCGCATGCCTGGGTACAGTTTCCGGCGCATGTCGATCTCACTGATCTGTCATATGCAACCATGCCTGCATACATGTCCTTTGTCCTTTTTCTTACATATCTGAATTCACCATGTAAGAGAGGAATCGCGCCCAGGATTGAAGCAGATGCCGCACCCGCGCCCAATAATTTAAGAAAATCTCTCCTCTTCATTTCACCCATAATACTTCCTCCTGATTAAATAAGGACTGTTCGCAACACCGGCTTGTAAAACAGCCCGAAAAGATTGCTATATATAGCCTGGAATTCCATACTCCAGAGTTTTAATACGGCGCTGAACTCATAACCGTGCTTAATTCTTCAATCTTGTTGTTTTTCATCCGGTAGTCATAGATATCTTCCATATCTTTGTAAACCTGGAACATCTGGAAAGTGCCGTGCCAGTGGGCATAGTCGGGTGCATTCATGGCGGCGCCCTGACGCGCTCGGCGGCCGGTATGATGCCACAGGTAGTACATGAGTTCCTGAAATCCATCCTTCCATGGATCCTTTTTCAGCAAGCCTTTGTCTGCCAGCTCTTTCTTCATCTTAATCGCGCCGGCCCATTGCTTGTTGTACAGCTCATTCACATTGTCCAAGGTTATTCTCTGAACACCTGTATGCGTCTTGCCGTGGCAGTTGGCACAAACCTTCCTCATTTCCTTGTCACCCTTTTCGCCATCGCCACGATCTCCGCTGCGAATGACACTTTTCTCATGCATCAAGTCCCATTTCAGCCTTTCCTGAACATTATGGGTAGTAGCCAACTCACCAATACCGCTCATGTGACAGGTAGCGCATGTGGGAGCAGTATAATCACCCGGTTCCCAAGTGTCCGGCGCGCTGTCAAATTTCCACTTGTCGCCGTGGGCCTGGAATTGCTGGCCGTGCTTGCTCTCGAGGTAAATTTCGATATTTGGATGATCCGGCCCAAGGTGGCAGGAGGCACAGGCCTCTGGTTTTCTGGCCTCGGCAATGGAAAAGGTATGCCGGGTATGGCATACCGTGCAGGTGCCAATGGAACCGTCCGGATACCGTGTTCCTACACCGCCCGGCCATGTTTCATTTATAGGCTTATTGTCAGGTCCCAATTCCACCTGAGTGCCGTGGCACATCTGGCAGCCGGAGGCACGGGCGGCCCGGTTGTAAGGCGGTTGTCCCTTAGGAGTTAATCCTGTAGAAAGGTCAAGTTTGGCATTGTCCATAAATCCGCAGCCTTCATGCAAATATACCAATTTCAGTAAACCTTCCCTTTTCGGGTCACAAACTGCCGAACTGGACAGGGCTGCGTGTCCGCTCTTGAGAAACTGCTCCACTTCCTGGGGATGACACCTGGAGCAGGTTTTTGAGGATACCATTGGAGAGATATAAGTGCTTGTTCCTTTCAGGCCTTCACACTGAGCCGCCATGGGTGAACTTTTCTCTACAACATGGCAGTCGTAACAGGAAACACCAGCATGACTCATCTTGCTGGTCTTCCATGCCTCAACTTTACCGGGAATCTTTTTGGCATGACATTCGATACAGCTTAATGCCTCCTTTGTGAACCCTCTTTTTATAATGAGTTCCTTTTTGTTCGCCAGATTGGGATATTCCGTTTGCGCCGAGGTGATAACAGGAATCCCAACCATGAGCAAGCCGAAGCAGACTATTAATATTTTTCCGGTTGAATACTTCATATTTTCCTCCCTACAGTAAAAAAGGTTTATTTCTGATGCGCTAAAGAAATTAAGTTGCTTTCTTAAAATATTTATCGGATGCTTCTATCATATTCTTGTGGCCGACATGAGGATGACATTCAACGCATTTCTTATTTGTATCTCCCCGCAAGTAAGCACGATGAGCAATGAATCCGCCTGGTTTCATTCCGGGCGGTGTTAAAACATGGTGGCAATGCCGGCAGGCGCTGTCAAATGTGAATTTCAGCCGATTTTTTTCAGTAGCATCAGCCCAGTTGTAAGTTTGTGGATTAATATACAGATTGTGTACTAAATCGCTTATACCAGTAGTGGCTTTAACAGTGAAAAACTCGAAAAAATTACCATGAGGCAAATGACAATCGACACATTGAGCCGCAAACCCTTGAGGATTCTGACCGCCGTGTACCTCTGCCTGCCATGCAGTCCTGAATGGTGTCATGATATGACAGGAGACACAAAATGTATCGGTATTAGTAGTTTCAATCATAAAACCGGATGCCAGCACCATCATTATAGTCAAAACAATGCCGATACCTGCTCCGAACCACCAGCCCTTTTTGCCGCTTATTTTCTTTAGATTAAACATTGAGACCATTTATTTAGCTCCTTTTTTGATATAAAAAAGCTCTGGTTTATGAAACAGCAAATTGGTTATTTCATAGCAGAATATCATGTAAAAAGGCAGTAAATTGCTGTAAAGAAATTGTAAAAATATATGATATCTTGATAAGAAGGAAGAAGTTTGATAGTCAAATAATTAGGAAATTGTAAATTGGATAGATGCAGGATTTAATTTTGCAAAAAACTTGTTTAGGGAATAAAGACTTATGCTTTCCTATATTAGGCGGAGAATTTCATTAAAGTATTTTATTATTACGTCGGCGACTATTGTATTTGTTTTCGCGGTTCTCTTTTTCTGGCTATCCCGTCAGCAAAAACAGTTTATTCTGGAACAGGTTAAGAAACAGGCCATCATTCTCCACAAACAGATTGTTCTGACCAGAGCATGGGTTTCAGACCACAACTATATCTTGGTTGAGAAGAAAAAAGGGGAGCATTTTGAATCATTTCTCAGAAATCCCGAAATAAAAGATGTTAACGGTAGAGTCTATACAAAGATCACGCCGGCAATATTAACCAGACAGCTTTCAGGCTATGCAATGGAAAGCAATTTATATTTTTTTAATCTGACAAATATTAACTGCCTAAACCCGAAAAACAAGCCTGATGATTTTGAAACCGACGCTATACGCATGTTTATATCAAGGGGAGAAAAAGGAGCAAGCCGTATCGAAATTCATGATGGAGCACACGTATTCAGGTATGCGGCCCCCCTTATCCTCAGAGAAAGCTGCCTTTCCTGCCACACCGAAAAACATTACAGGGCAGGAGGTGTCGGAGGCTGCATAAGTGTTTTCATTCCTTTTGAAGAGGCGCAGAACGCAATCCGCAGGAACAATTTATTTCTCTTTTTCAGCATGATTGGTCTTACAGGTTCAGTCGTTATGATCCTGTTTTTTTTCACAAGGAAACTCATATTTAAGCCGATTAAAGAGATCAGAATGTTTACCAGGCGGATGAGGACTGAAGAATTAGGAGATGAAGAAATCGAGATAAAAGGGGATGAACTGAAAGAATTCGCCGGTCTTTGTTATATGATGGATAAAAAGCTTAAAAGCCAGCACGATGAACTGGAGAAAAGAATTAAAGAAGCCACTAAAGATCTTTATAATACCAATTTGAAGCTTAAACAGGCCAATAAGGAACTGACGACACTCAACACCACTAAAACTGAATTTTTTTCAGACATTTCCCATGAACTAAGAACCCCTGTCACTTCCATAAAAGGGGCTGCTGATATCCTTTCAAGAAAGGGTTCCTGCAGCGATCCTACCTATGTTGATATTATAAAAAAGAATGTCGATCATCTTACACGAACAATTGTCGATTTTCTCGATTATTCAAAGATAGAGGCAGGCCGTCTCGACCTTGACATTAATGAAGCGTCACTTAAAAAGATTGCTGAAGATGTTATAGAATCTCAAAAAGCCATTGCATTGAAAAAGGAGCTAAGAATAGAGCTTGATGCGCCGGAAGATTTTATGCTGCCCCTTGACACATACAGAATTTATCAGGTTATATCGAATCTTATGTCCAATGCCATCAAGTTTTCTCCGGATAGTGGCATAGTATATATTCGTGTTTCCCGGATGAAAAATGATATCGAATTTTCCATAAAAGATGAGGGGCCTGGAATTGAGGCTGAATATCACGAGTCTATCTTCAAGAAATTCTACCAGGTTCCGCAGAGAAATGGCACAGTGAACATCCAAAAAGGTTCATCCGGTATTGGGCTGGCTATTTGTAAAGGGCTTGTGGAAGCACATGGCGGAAAGATTCGTGTGGAAAGCAAAACAGGGAGTGGAAGCAAGTTTATTTTTACGCTGCCGCTGTATCATTTTCAATGCGAAACGGAGTGAACATGGGACAAAATAAAATACTTGTTGTTGACGATGACCATGATATCCTTACCATTTTAAAGGACAACCTGGAACTGGATGGATATAAGGCGTTCACAGCAACACTCGGCAAGAATGCCATCTCTATTTTTGAAAAAGAATCTATCGATCTGATTGTGCTGGATCTCATGCTGCCGGATATAAATGGTGTCCAGGTCTGCCGCGCTGTCAGAGCTAAATCTCATGTGCCCATCATTATGCTTACCGCAAAGGACGGCGTGTCTGACAAGGTGCTTGGCCTGGAAAGCGGAGCTGATGATTATCTCGTCAAACCCTTTGATTACCTGGAACTGGCTGCACGTATCAAAGCCCAACTAAGGAGGAGCGGCTCTTATTTATCTGGAGATGAGATTTTTAAGGTCGGCGACTTGCGGCTTAACCCCGAACAACGTGAAGTGGAAGCTAACGAAGAAAAAGTCATTTTAACCAAAAAGGAGTTCGATATCCTTTTCCTGCTCTTTAAGCACGCCGGAAAAGTGATAGATAGAGATACTATTAAACAAGAGATCTGGCCGGGTGAGAAACTGTATAAATGGAGCAGAACTCTTGATGTCCATATCCAGCATCTAAGAGCCAAGCTGGAAAAAAACCCTGAGCAGCCCCAATATATTCTTACCGTTCCGGGTGTTGGTTATATGCTGAGCAACCCGGATTCCGCCTGAGCCTGCTATATACAGCTTTCTCATGGGCCTGCCTTTCGATAGCGATTTCGATAGCGATTTCGATTTGGACAAATGAAGTTTCACACGAGGAACTTGTGACCATGTTACGTGTTAAAGGAGGCATATATGTATTGCAGGCGCATTAGGTTCACCCCGATTTTCTTTTTTATCCTGATCCTGTGCAGCCCGGTTGCAACCTACGGCGGTACGCCAATGGAGGGCGTGAGGGATACAACCAACAAGATCATCGCCATTGTCAGCGATCCTGCCCTGAAGACTCCTGATAAGAAAAAGGAAAAGGCCGGATTGATCAGGGCTGCTGTTGATGAGCGGTTTAATTGGGAAGAGATGTCAAAAAGGGCATTGGCCAGGCACTGGTCGGCAAGAACGGGGGAGGAAAAAAAGGAATTTATCGCCCTGTTCGGAAAATTGCTTGAACGCACGTATTTGGATAAAGTGGAAGACTATTCCGGTGAGAAGGTCCTTTATGTTGATGAGGTTGTGGATGGAAAATATGCAACGGTTTCCGTCAAGATTGTGACAAAGAAAGATACGGAAATCTCAGTCCTGTACAGGGTCAAAAAGGATGGAGATAACTGGCTGGTTTATGACATCTCCATTGAAGGGGTGAGCCTCATCAATAATTACCGAAAACAGTTCAACAGCATTATCGTCCAAAACTCTTACAAAGAGCTTGTGGATAAACTCAGAGAGAAGGTGGAGAAATGAGGGCTTTGTTGCATTTTTCGGGAGATGCTGTTGAGAAGAGAAATACAGCGCTGAGGGAAGGCCGCAGCCTTTTGGCTCCCCTCTTTGGTGTGCCGGCTCTTTTTTTCTCCTGCATCCTGTTTTTGTTATTCTGCAGATCTCTTGCCTGGGGCATTTCAGAAATTCCTACCTCTTCTCAGGGTGAAAACCCTTTCTATACAGAGACGGAGGCCCACGAGATTACCGGTTCGCATTCCCCGGGGGATAGCTTTTCGGCGGGAGTTCGTTTAGACGGCGAGCAGGGTTTGAAAGTGGCCGGCCTCCAGGATTCCCAAAAAGAACCGCCGCCGGAGGCAGGGCCGAAAAAGCAGGTGCAGGAGGAGGATAACTGGATGGAGGAAGGAGAATCTCAATCGCCTCTTCCTGACCCGCTGGAACCTGTGAACCGTGCCTTTTTCCATTTTAACGACAAACTCTATTTCTGGTTCCTTAAGCCGATTGGCCAGGGATATGAAATAGCGCTGCCCCTTCTTGCAAGGGTATCCATCCGCAACTTTTTTTCCAACCTGATGATGCCTGTCCGGGCAGTCAGTTGCCTCCTGCAGGGTAAATTCAAAGGGTTTGGCATTGAGTTGACCCGCTTTATGGTCAATACCTCCGCCGGTTTCTTAGGTTTTCAGGATGGGGACGGACAAAGGGGGACGGGGTTGAATTTAGGCGTTTCTTTTTTCATTTGCTTGTGGTAATGAAGTCACATGCCACGTCAAGCCAGAATAGATGCGCCGGGTACCCTGCATCATATTATATGCAGGGGTATCGAGCGACGAAACATTTTTAAAGACAATACCGATCGAAACCGGTTTTTGGAAAGACTCGGTTCTGTTTTGCAAAAGACCTCCACACCCTGCTACGGCTGGGCGTTGATCCCGAATCATTTCCATCTTCTTTTAAAAACCGGCAAAGAACCGATTGCTCAAATTATGCGACGACTTCTGACCGGCTATGCGGTTACTTTTAACCGGCGGCATCGCCGTTACGGCCGTTTATTTCAAAATCGCTACAAATCGATTTTGTGCCAGGAAAACACTTACCTTCTGGAACTGGTGCGCTATATCCATTTAAATCCGATTCGGGCCGGGATTATAAAAGATTTAAAGTCGCTTGACAGTTATGCCTACACCGGTCACAGCATTATTATGGGAAAACGCAAAAATCCTTGGCAAGATATTGATTCAGTGTTGCAACTCTTTGGTAAAAGCCAATATGCGGCACGAAAAAAGTACCGGGACTTTGTGGAGAAGGGCATCGGCCAGGGACGAAATCCGGAGATAACCGGAGGAGGACTATTAAGGAGTATCGGTGGTTGGGGTGTATTAAAATAAAATGGTTCCTCGCTGTTTCGTGTGGGTAACCTTGTTGAATTGCTATCTGGATCGTGTTAGGTTAAGTCATTATGAAAGATACCGAACTTTTACAAATTGCGTTAATGTTGACACCCCCGTGGCAGGTTGTGGGGTGCGGAAT
>JAUSPN010000042.1 GCA_030656555.1 Candidatus Desulfaltia sp.
CATGAAACTCTATCTTCGTAATCTTCCATGGCGATTCCAGCTTCAGCGCTCTTGCAAACAGTGACTCCAAAACTTCCATCAAAAAGACCTCCTCTTTTTCCCCACAGTATACCTTACCCACTCAGTTTGAGAAAGAGCCAAATTATTGATCTGGAAGGATTACCTAACAATGCTACAGGTACGATAATCACCATGAACAAGATGCTTCTTGGCGAATATGCCAGCGTTTGTGGTTTTGTATTAATGCGTATGTTTGACATTACTCGCTATAAGTCTGGGAGTTTTTCTGGTTGGGGCGATCGGAATAAACCCATAATATTTGACGGGGGCAATGGTATTTGGGGAAGTTTGGTGGTAGCTAATAGTTATGGAAGTTACTCAAGAGGATTTCAAACACATGATATTGGCGTCCCAAAAGAGAAAATAATAAATGGCATGTGGTATAGGCCTTCACCTGAAGAGACCAAACAGTATGCAGCATTTATTGCGCACGATTGGAAAAATAATAGAATTGCTGAGATATCATGCGATCCTTCATGCTTGGCTAACTACTTTACCAAATCAGATCTTCCTTTCGAAGTTACCCCTGCATTCTTTCGGCCAGAAGTTCTGCTGAAATACAAAAGTGATAGAGAAAAATATCAACTAGAATACAGAGCCGTTGGATTTCGTGGTGCTTGGCACCTCAAAACATTTGATATTAATGATGCCGGTCAAGTACATACCTATTTAATCTATTTGAGCCACCTCCCTTATGAAGAACAACTTCACTGGAAGCAATACAATGAAAAGCCCAAAGCACCTCTTTCAGAAAGGGCAATAACAACAGATTTTCACGGTCAATTTTATGAAGGATATGACCCACTTTTAAGCTTGAAACACAAACTTGAAAATCTTAACCGATTAAATGTTGGTTGGTGGACGCAGAGAAGCCAAGATGCCCTTAGTAAAGTTCATTACCCATTTACAACATCCCGTGATGAATGGGCTGAAGAAATTTTGAATTTAGATCAACTGGTTGTCGAGGGCCTTGAAGAAAAGTGGTTGCGGAACAAGGCAAAAGAGCTTGGAAGGAATCCAGACATTAAGCTAAGAGGGCTAAAACTTACTGAAGAATGTCTTGTGGGCTTCGGATTTGAGGAAGAACATGCACACCAACTAATATCGCCATTTCATGAAATACATAATTTACGTTCTATATTAAAAGGCCATGCCTCTGGTGATGACGCAGAAAATATTAAACGGCAATCATTAAAACAATTTGGCAGCTTTCGTCAACATTTTGAACACTTATGCGCTGAGTGTGATGATAGCATAGAAACAATTATTGAGGCCTTCAAGGAGTAGGGATTCAGCAAGTAGCAATGGAAATTAACAATTGTATTCAGCAGATGGCGAGAACGTCGGCGGCGCTGCCCTTTCCAGAGCCCCCTTGTCTCCACACTTCTTGTTTGTGCCTACCCCAAAATATTGTGTAAGCTCCACCGAGGCGAGATAAGTGCAGAAGTGCTGATCTCTGCTATCTATACATAACAAATTGAAACGCTTTAAAGTTTGTGATATGCAACCAAAATCTGCATAAAAATTATTGAATTCTTGATTTGGGCAGTTGATATGATATCGCCAATAATTCAATGATTGTGATATAGGCAAGATATCTAAACTTCAGAACGCTTGGCGAGATAGCCTTCAAGGAGTTATCCGGCTTTCTGTTGAATATCCAAATGGTGACAAAAAGGATTTCTTTTCCACAGTTCGGAAGCGGCTACACAGCTCTATTGATTATTGTTCGCCTGAGGAGTATGAATGTATTGGAATGAAGAAAACGGCTTAATTTAACTCTCAACATTTTTAGGCCCCGTCCATTCCGTAGACGATATTGCGGCTTATCTTGGTATCAAGCGGGATACAGTTTACAGGTGGATAAGTGAAAGAAATATGCCGGGGCACAAGATTGGTCGACTCTGGAAGTTCAACAAAATGGAAGTCGATGCGTGGGTGCGTGGTGGAGGTGCCGACGACAAAAGCCGCCAAAAGAAAACAGACCGGTAAGAATGGTAAACAGCAATATGGCAGAAAAAGGGGAAACAGGACACAGACAAAGACTCAGAGACCGCTTCTTAGCGGGCGCTGCGGAGTCGCGCTCTGATGAAATGTTGTTGGAACTGCTTCTTAACTTTGCTATCGGGCGCAAGGATGTCATGCCGCTCGCTCAAGAGCTTATTCGGGTCTTTGGCAGTCTTTCCCGGGTTCTTTCCGCTTCCCATGATGAACTATGTAAGGTAAAAGGGATTGGGCAGTCATCAATTACCTTGCTCAAGGTGGTTGATTTTATTCAATCACGGACCACGTCCACCACAACAAGACCTTCACCTCCGAAAGGGGCGGGAACTACTCAGCAGAACTTGTTTGAGAACCTGCCGGATAAACCAGCCCCGGACGAATCCTCTTCCAATACCATAAACAAGAAACTGGTGAAGTCGAAAAAACCTGCTATCAAGAAAAGTATTAAACGAAAATTCCAGGTCAGTCGAAGCCATCTTTTTGAGTTCAATCATTTTTCCCGTATTTTAAGCTTTCTTTATGAAAATAGAAGCACAAAAAGTATCAGCAGGAATATCCTGATCGAAAATTCCGGCCTGCCTGACGGCCAGGTTGCAAGCCTGATCAGTATCGGTGCAGCTATGGGCCTTATTCAGACTCGCAACCAGACTCTCACGCCAATTGGATTGATCATCGCCAAACATGATATTTTCCTTGAAGGACAAGGTACTCTAGAATGGTGTCATTACAAAGGTGCGGGTTCGTATAAAAATTTTCTCTGGTTTGAAGTGTTTAATCATATATTGGCGGAAGAGCCGGCCATGACCCAGGAGGGGTGGCAGGAATATTTTAAGAAAAAGCTAAAAGGCCGATATTCTGACAAAACCGTTAATGATCATGTGCCGAAGGAAATTCGATTTATCGTTGACGCTTATACGAAACGTAATTTCAATAAACTTGAGATCCTGCATATATCCACAGATGATCAGCTCTATCGTCGCCGCTATACCAGTTTCACTCCGCTTGTTCTTACTGCCATGATTTACGATTTTTGCGCTGCAAATGAAGCCCAACTGTCGCAGGTCGGCGAGACCGCGGTTACGCCAGGTTCTCCGGCCATGGTCTTTGGGCTCGATGCGGCTTTGTTCCGCCAGCAGGTCGAAGGGCTCCATGACCGGGGCTGGCTGCGATACGAAACCACTCATAATCTCGATCAGATCAGACTTAAACCGGGCTTTTCTGCTATTGAATTCCTCACCGCGCATTTCGAAGATCGGGAGCCTTATCCGAATGATGAATTAGGAATGATAAATTATGAATGATCCCATCAACATGGTTCAATTCGTGACAGAGCTGGCACGGCGACCTAAAGGAAGGGCTGCGGTAGTACTCACTCATGAGTACAAAGGACAAAGAGAATGGGCCATAGAATTGGCCCGCCAAACGGATTCCGAGCACATAGACCTGTTAGAGCTTTTCGATAAAGACCAGACTCTTGGTAACAAGATCGGTCAATTCCTGGTCCCCAGCCTTTTCGATTTTCTAAAGGGCCGGAGCCAAGCCCACGTACTGATTGTCTCTGGCATGGAGTTTCTCAAAGCCACATGGACAGGCCAGTCGAATAGTGTTGAAGAGTTCGCCAGCCTTGTGAAGACCTGGGACAAAACGCCCTGCCTGCTCTTTGTTCTTCAATATGACAAGATTCTCGCAACCCATGATTTTGGGCGGCGCTATCAATATATATTTGTGGTCGATCAGAAGGAGACACTGGCACTATGAAGAATAACGGCCTGTTCAGCTCGCTTTTCATCGAGGAATTGAAAGACAACGTCAAGCTCGATGACGCGGCCCAAGGCCGTATGGCCACACTGGCTCAGACATGGCGTACTCGCAACACCGAGGATGCCGAGTCCCTGTGGGAGTCTTTCCTGAAACAGGCGCTGAGTTATCTTGAATTCGTTCCGCCCGGCAATCCAACCGCTCCAGGCGTTTACCCACTTTATGAAGACTACAACTTCAGCAAATGCATCAGCGCCCTCTACCTCGCTCCACCCGGATCGGACATTGACAATACATCAGTCGGAAGTTTCTATCCCGCCAAACTTCTTGCGCAGCTTAAGGAACGCAAGCTCAACTGGGGAATTCTGACTGACGGTGCCAACTGGCGGCTTTACTCCACCAAGAGTTCCAGGCCATATGAAGATTATGTAGAACTCCCCTTAGCAGAGGCTTTAGAAGGCTCGGACGAGGCCGAATACGGCCTTTTTGAGCGCTTCTTTCACAAGGATTCATTCATTGCTGAAGAAACCGATGACTCGGAAGAAACCAGTCGTGACGAATCCGTCGGCATCTACAAATGCCGGCTCGATCACGACAGGAATCAATCGGAGCAGGTGCTTGAGGAATGGGTCAAAAAACCCTTTCTAGCCCAGGTGGACGAAGTTCTACAGTACATCTGCAATGGATTCATTTTCGACACCCAAAAAAGCGGAGAGGAATACACCGAAGCGGAACGAGCCGAAATATTCGAAAGCGCTGTTAAACTGATCTACCGCTGCCTGTTTCTCTTTTATGCCGAAGCCCGCAGACTCCTGCCGACGGACCCGGAAAAGGCCGATATCTATCGACGGCACTCCATCCAGACCCTCTGCCTGGAAGCCCGAAAGTTTCGCTGGGGGCAGCGCCGCGACACAGACCAGTACGATCTTTGGAAGCATTTGAAGGGCTTGATTGGTGCTGTAAATGATGGCGACTCTGAGTACGGAATAATGGGTTACAATGGCGGTCTATTTGACGATGAGAAAGAGTTGTTCCTGGGACAACAACAGTTACGCAACGATTTTTTATCTCGGGCGCTCTACCTGCTCGCGTTTGTAGAACCCTTAGACAACGAGTCTGATGGGGAATACGCCATACCTTACGAAGATCTGGAAATCCGTCATCTCGGGGAACTTCACGAGACCATCCTGGAATACACGGTTCAGCTTGCCGATGCCGATCGCATCCGTCGCCGCACCAAAAAAGGCATGGAAATACTGCTGGCCTCCGAGGCAACGAAAAAGGCGGGCGACACACTGATTAAGAAGGGAGATGTCTATTTCGGCGAGTCCGCACTGGAGCGCAAGCAGACCGGTTCTTATTACACACCGGAGTCCCTGGTCCGCTTTCTCAATGAAAAAACCATTGTCCATCCTCTTCGCGAGATATTCGAGCGGAAATACAGGCAGCGTTTCAACGATCTTTTAGAGCAGGCAAGTAATGGACACGATATTGGCACCCGGCGCGGAGCTGCCCAATCAGCCGCAGCGTTGGTCGAACGATTTGTCGAGGACGAACTCCTAAAGTTCAAAGTCTGTGATTTAGCCATGGGCAGCGGTCATTTCCTGGTGGACGCGGCCAACCAGATGGCCGGACTGGTCGTCGCTTTGCTTGCGGAAGTGCCTTATGTTGAAGGGATGACGGTTTCGGTCACCAGTCGTCCCAACGACTGGCGGAGGCGCATCACCCGCCACTGCATCTATGGCGTAGACCTCAATCCACTGGCCGTGAACCTGGCCAAGCTTTCGCTCTGGCTTAACTGCTTTGCCATTGAACACAAATTGACGTTTCTCGATCACCATGTGCGCTGCGGAAACAGCCTGATCGGCATCCGGTCCCTCAACCAGCTTGCGGTCGTTCCCGAGCGCAAGAAGGACGGAAAGAAGAAAAAAGACAACAAAACCGGTGAGTTATTTCCAAATTTTAAGCAATATGCCGCCTTGCTCGCGGAAGCCGGCAGAGATGTTCTGTTAATCAGCGTGATGGATGAGGATGAAACAGATAAGCAAAAGGCTGTTTTTGACAATGCGCAACAAAAGGTGTCCGCGCTCAAACCCCTGGCGGACCTTTACACATCTTATCTGATGGATGGCGGCATTCGATCCGATGATTACCACGCATTGTTTTACAGTCTGGCCAAAAAACAAAAAATTCAGAATCCCCTGAATCTCGATCTGCCCAAAATTCTGGAATCGTTGGATAGCTATCAGTCCCGCCATCACTTTTTTCACTGGCCCCTGGAGTTTCCCGACGTCTTTGGTACGGATGCGATGGGAGGTTTCTCCGCCAACATCGGCAATCCGCCATGGGATATTGTAAAGCCCAACTCACAGGAGTTTTTCTCGGATTACGATCCCAAGTTCCGCTCATATAAAAAGCAGGAGGCCAATCGCGTTTCCAAGAAACTGATGGCCGACAATCCGGCTATTGCTGAAAAGTGGAAAGACTACTGCGACAGATTTGCCGAACAGAGCGCCTACTTCAAAGAACCTCTGAGCTACAGCGCCTTGGGCAAAGGCGACATCAATACCTATAAGCTCTTCCTGGAACAGTTCTTTACCGTGCTGGGCGACGGTGGTCGCATGGGGATCGTAGTGCCCAGTGGCATTTACACCGACCTGGGGTGCCAGCCCTTGCGGGAACGATTCTTCAACCAGAGTCGTATCGACTTTCTCTATTGCTTTGAGAACCGCCGAGCAGTCTTCAATATCCATCGAAGTTTCAAGTTTGTCCTGTTCGGCGCGCAAAAAGGCGGAAAAACCGACCGGTTCAAGTGTGCATTCATGGAACATGATCCAGAACGGTTGCTGGCGATTGAAAAATCAGCCTTAAAAATTTCGCGATCCTTGGTGCTAAGCTTATCTCCAAAGGATATGTTAATTTTTGAACTCAGAAATCAAAAACAA
Source organism: Candidatus Desulfaltia sp. (assembly GCA_030656555.1). Taxonomy (GTDB): domain Bacteria; phylum Desulfobacterota; class Desulfobacteria; order Desulfobacterales; family ETH-SRB1; genus Desulfaltia. The sequence goes on from JAUSPN010000042.1 coordinate 6,768, forward strand.
TTAGATATTCTTGAGCATATCTATTCATTTTATCCCCGATTTGGTTCTGATGATGGTTGGAACATAAAGTTTACGCGTGAAATAAATAATACAGGCCATATTGATTTACTCAATCAGAATGAGCAGGGTGCGGTTCTACATGAGGGGAAAATGATTCATCAATTCAAAGATGACTATTCTACGAATACATATTGGATTGATGATGATAAAGCGAGAGAACTTCTTAGAAAAAAGGGGGAAACCAGAACCCTTGATGTCGATTTTTTTCGTATTGCCAATAGGAGGCAGGCGAGATCAACAGATGAACGTGCCATGATCGCCACCATTATTACCCCGGGGCATTTTGCGTGGGACAATATGGCAGTTAATCGTGTTGAACCTTCAAGAATACGAGATACCTACTTGTCCGATACTTGCTTTATCGTAGGTGTAATGAATTCAATGGTGTTTGATTTCATTCTTGGTTTACAAATAAACTCTAATCTGAGTTTTTTCATCATTTACTCACTTCCAGTTCCATTTTGTCGTCCAGGTGACACATTCTACGACGTTATTGTATCGCGTGTTTCACGATTAGTTTGTAATAGAAACGATTTTTCCTCCTTGTGGATCTCCGTGTTTTCAAATGACTGGCAATCCCCCACTTTTTGGTACTCTGAATCCTCACCAATCGACACCTACGGTCCGGCCCACGAGCAAGAGATCCGCCACCGACTGCGGGATGAAGCGAAAAACCTGACATCCGAATGGGGCCTGCACTGTGGCGTACACGATAGGCTTCCCGACCGGCGCGACACCGGCAACCGAGCCCAGCTTCGTGCCGAGATAGACGCTTACGTGGCCCATCTTTACGGTCTTTCGCGGGATGACTTTGCCTACATTCTTGACACCTTTCCGGTGCTCAAAAAGAAAGAGAAAAAGGCCTTCGGCGAGTTCATGTCCAAGCGCAAATGTCTGGAAGAATACGATCGGATAAAAATAATTATGAATGCGGAAAGATGAAAGAAGACGAGACCATCGAATTCAAGAAGAGTCTTGCCGAACTCAAAGCGGGACTTATCTCCATTGTTGCCATGCTGAATAAACATGGAGCAGGTGAACTGTGGTTTGGAGTACGTAACGATGGAAAAGCCGTGGGACTGGATGCCGGCGAAAAAACGCTCAGAGATCTTTCCCAATCCATTGCCGCGCATATCGAACCCAAAATTTTTCCCCATGTGAGCGTTGAAACCATAGATGGGAAAAAATGCATCAGAGTTTCGTTCAGCGGAAAAGAGACCCCCTACTTTGCCTATGGTCGGGCATATATGCGTGTTGCGGATGAAGACCGTCAATTGACCGCGAGAGAACTGGAAAATCTGATTCTTTCCAAGAACCGTGACTTGCTCCGTTGGGACAGTGAAATTTGTTCAGCAACCGTTGCGGACCTTGACGAAACCAAGATGAAGCGCTTTGTGGAACGTGCCGGGTTGGAGTGGGATTCGCCATTCAATGTTTTGGGAAAGCTTGACCTGATCAAAAAGGGTCGATTGGTGAATGCGGCCCCTTTGTTTTTTGCTCAATCGCCGCCGATGCAGTTGCGCTGCGCTGTGTTTGGCGGGACTAATAGTGCCGTCATTATTGATCGCCATGACTTTGACGGCGATATCCTTGAACTGATCGAGGAAGCCCAGAAATATATTATGAAGAATATCCACATTGGCATGCGCTTAAAGGGGCTCTATCGTGAAGATGTACCGGAAATTCCCATCGAGGCCATGCGAGAGGCAATCATCAATGCCTTTTGCCATCGGGATTATCGCGACCCGGATTTCGTCCATATTGCTGTGTTTAGAGATCGCGTTGAAATTCGCAATCCGGGAGGATTGTTTGGTGGATTAACAATAGAGCAAATCCTTAAGGGAAATGTCTCTAAACGTCGTAACCCGCTGATCGCCGAACTGCTGCGCCGAATTCAGATGGTGGAAGCCTGGGGTCGGGGTATGCCGCTCATCCTGAAAAACGTGCCGGATGCGAAGTTTCGGGAGGTCGCTCAGATTTTTATCGCATGCTTTGATCGACCGTCCTTTGTGGAGTCGGACGATCAATCCCCGCCGGAAACTAAAGGAAAGACTAAAGGAAAGACTAAAGGAAAGGCCGAAGCATTGTTGAATTTCCTGACAACGCATCTTTCGGCAACCATACCGGAAATGGCTGCGGAATTGAACCTGACAGAAAATGGCGTCAATTACCACCTGCGAAAACTTCAGCAGACAAACAGGCTCAAAAGGGTCGGTGGCCGTAAACAGGGGCATTGGCAGGTGTTGTAGTAAACGACAGTAATCAATACAGCATTCTGCCTTCATCATTCATCATTCGATAATGGAGTAAGGCCATGAGCAAGATTTCTGACATCGTCAAACTTAAATCCGGTTACGCGAATTTTGTAAATCTGAAGGAAGATTTTGAGACAACCCAGATGAACGCTGACCGGATGGCCATGTATCGGCCCACCAAAGCGCACCGTGTGGCCTTTGAACGTATTTGTCGAGGGCTCTATCAACCCAACGATAAGAAATTCTATCTGCTAAGCGGTTCTTATGGAACCGGCAAATCGCATTTGTGTCTGATGACGGCAAACGTCCTGAGCCTGTCCAGCGGAGATCCTGGAATCGGCGGATTTTATGAAAACTACGGCAAGCTCGATTCTGAAAAGGCGAAGCTTCTAAAAAACATCCGCAAAGATGGTCAGTACCTGGTGGCGATCTGTGACTATTACTCTGGCCGACATTTTGAAGATGTGGTGATGAAGGCTGTCTTTGAGGCCTGTGCAGCCAAGGGTTTGGACAGTGGTATTGAAACTGAATTCGACGAGGCAGAACGCCAATTGGCCGAATGGGAGAAAAAAGGGGACAAGGGAGGCATCCGTAATTTTTATCAGGACTTTGGCAAAGCGCTGGAGTCGGTCGCGCCAGGGCTTTCCGTTGAGCAGCTCCGCGCTAAGCTCAAGAATTACGACTCGGACATCCTTGGCAAATTCCGCGCCTCATTCAAGGAGATGATGGGTGGAGTGGAATTCCAGGCTCAGGCCGGAAACTTGATTCCCATTATAAGAAAGTTGGTCAAAAGCTCTGGCTTCAAGAAGCGATTCAAGGGGCTGGCTATTTTTTTCGATGAGTTCGGCTTCACCCTGGAAAAAGCGGGCTACTCAAAGGATATCCTGCAAGGGTTTATGGAAACCATATGTAAAAACGAACCGAACGTGGTTTTTGTGGGATGTATTCACAAGGACTTCAAATCTTACGCAGACCGATTCAGCAAAGATGACGCTGCGGTCATGAGCGCCCGCATTACCCAAGTGGACCTGCTCAACGAAGGGATTGAGGAAATCATAGGGGCCATCGTGGAAACGGACAAGCAGTGCGAGGCATGGAAAAACGAAATCGATCCTAAAACAGGCGTGTTCGACCAGTTGGTGCCGTCGTGCAAGTCGCTCAATCTTTTTCCCTGGATTGAGGATGTGAACCGCATTCGCCAGCGGGTGTTGGAAGACATCTACGGTGTGCACCCCATGGCCCTGGCATGCCTGCTGAAGCTTTCCTCTGAAATTGGTTCGGATGTACGCAGCACGTTCACCTTTTTTTCAGGCGATGTGGGCGGGGAGAAGGGATCGTATGCGGACTTTATTGAAAATGCCGACACGACGGTGGGTGGCGGTAAGCTGAATTTATATACGGTGGATCATTTGTTCACCTTTTTTCGCAAAGAACTCTCACAAAAAAATCCGGAGTTGAGAGAAAGACCACGGCAGTTTCAGTTTGTCAACGGCTTCTATGCCAGCTTGGACACCCTTCGGAAGGCTACCGAAGGAGACCTTTTCGGCTTTCAGGAAGACGAGAGCGTTCAGGTACTCAGGGAAATTTTGATCTACCAGCTCTGCCAGATTCCAACGAGCTTGGAGAATCTCCAGTTTGGTCTTTACTGTCTGAGCTCATCCGAGAAAAATCAGATCAAAGGATATTTGAAGGATCTGGTTAAAAAAGGCGCGGTGTTTTTCCGCCAGCAATCAAAAACATATGAACTGGCGGCCGGTGCTGGGCCTGACCCCTATGATCTGATCGAGCGTTACGTCGCTGACACCAGCCTGCACCCAACAGACACAGTAGCAGCATTTTTGGAAGAAGCCGGCGGAAAGCGTCTTTCGGATTTTGCAGAAGCTAAAGGTTACAACATGGCATTTGGCGAAGACAAGCGCTTCCGCATGCGTTTCGTTCGAGCCAAAGACCTTGGAGATGCGCTTTGGGATGAAATCCGCACAGAATATACTGAAAACCGGAGCAAGCCATCAAAAAGCTTTGAAGGAACTCTCGTTTATGCTCTCTGTGAGGATGATGCCGAGGTTAATGTGGCCCGTGAGGCTGCTAAATCCATTTCTGATGCCAACGTGGCCTTGGCGGTGCCCCATGCGCCACAGCCCTTTACGGAAACCCTGCTTAGAGTAAAAGCGTGCCGCCATTACCTGCCCCCCAACGAAGCGGAAAAAATAAGCGCCCAGACCGAGTCACGTCTGCGCGACATCTTTGAGAATCCTGAAGACGGATACCGGACAAGACTCCAGCGCGTGTTTCGAGACGTTTTGGAGAGCAGCGGAGCATGCTGGTATTGGCAGGGAGGAAAGGTTTTGGTGGACAAACCCCAACAGTCACACAAGCCTGCGGACATGCTGTGCGATGAACTGTTTACGAAAAGGTGTCGTATAAAGCACCCTGACTTGAATTTCTGTCATGACGAAAAATGGCGCACCGGCAATAACACCGCGTTAAAGCAGGCCGTGGGCGTTTTGTTGCAGGCTGAAAAGGTCCTTATTGACAACGGCAACCCAGACAACCATGGGGAAAAGCGATACCTTGAAAAAGTCTTGTTGAAAGGTGCCGGAGCCCTAAAGAAAACCGGTTCAGAAGGCGTGGTTTCTTATTTCTCCTGTGAAACCAATCCTGCCAAGATTCACGATGACTTTCCGGTTTTCAAAGAACTGTGTGATCGGCTGACGAATCTCAACCCTGGGGAAACATTCTTGGTTGGCGCTTTTCTGGAAGATGCGCGGAAAGCACCTTGCGGCGTTGGTGGCACACCTTTGATGTTATCGCTGGCTCATGTTATTCGAGCTTATGGCGAGCGATTGATTGTGTACAAAGACTCCACCAGGATGGTGGAGCAGCCTCTTCGGTCCTATGACGATCTAGTCAAGATCGTGTCAGACCCTGCCGCCAAGACAGTTTTTTTGGTGCGGGATATTTCGCAAGCCCAGATCAGCCTTATAGATCTGGTTGCCAAAGCAGTTGATGCACCGCCGCTGAAGCATGGCGAAATCCGATCTCTTAACTCCGCCTTTGAGACGCTCAAACAATGGTGGAGCGGTTTGCCGTCTGTTGCCAAAGTCATCAGCCTGTATGAAATAGGGCGAAAGGCACGTTTGACCAGTCTCAAAAATCTGATGGACGGATTGACCGGCAGCGTGGACCGATTTGATTTCATGCTCGATCAATTGCCTGCGGTTTACAGCATCGGTCCGGTTGGTGATACCCTCACGGAAAAGGATGCCAAGACCATCTGTGATGCCTTTGCCGAGGATGTGACACTTTTCAACTCGGGCGAACAGATTGCACAAGGCCAGGTAGCGCAGGCTGTTTGTGATATCTACGGTGCCAAAGGCGATATGATCGAATGTGAAAAAGTGGTTAGCAAATGGTACGAAAACTTGAACCCAAGCCAGCGTGATCCATACAAGTGCGACAATGAGGATGCCAGACAGTTCCTTGTGCGCCTGGCCAATCAGTCCGTCAGTTTCAGCACGAAGATTGTTAAGCTTCTGTCAAAGGATTACGGATTTGGAGCGGTAGCGGAGTGGACATCGCTTCACATCAAGGATTATGCATCCAAGCTGAAACAGGCCAAGTCAGAGATCGATAAAGCCAAGCCGGTCGTCTATAAGCCGGTAGTAGGTGAAGGCAAGCGAGAGGTGCGTGAGAACGAGAAGGTGTGGGCAAAACTTCCAGAAGGTGTCAGTACGTTGATTTTCACAACGGATGGCAGCGATCCTCGGACGTCTAGTCAAGCGCAAAAAGCTACCACCGACATCAATCTGTCCGAACTTCTTAAGAATCGTTCGAGTGTCAAGATTAAGATAAGGGCTATAGATAAAGATGGTAACTTCAGTGATGAGACAAATCTGGAACTGATCAGCAAGGAGCGGAAATATGAAATTCAGGAAAACTTAATCGGAGAAGTAACCTTCAAATGCCCTATCGACACGGATGGTTTGGTAGCTGTCCTTAAATCCGTAATTAACTATGGCGTAAAAAAGAACATTTTGAATACGGACAAGGCTAAGCAGCTTGAAGTTCTTTTGAGTAATATTGTCAAGGACAAATAGGGAGATGGCGTATGACTGAGGACAGCAAAAATAAGGCATCCATCAGTTATATCGGTGATCTGGCGCACATACCGCCTGATGATGTAATTCTGGTGGAGAGCGACGGGGATTATGTGCGGGCATGCCAAAAATTATCCCGCTACTGGGAATCACATGATTGCCTGAGAGTATGGGTGCGTTCAAAGAACCACTTCGCTTGGCTGCGGGATTTCACCGAACAGATTGGCTGCTCATCCAAGTTCGAGGAAAAGACGGCCCGTTTAGTGTTGGCCGAGCAGTGGAATGTTACCCTTCCCGATTGGTTAACCGATGCCGATGTTCTCGAACAGAACCTTTTAGAAATTGATGTGGACTTTCAGCAACGGACTCATTTTGAAACGCGGTTTTTAACTCGTTTTTTAGGAGGCACCTTTCAGACCGATATTTTCAGCGCCTCAGATATTGTCCCGGCAATCAAAACGCTGGTCAGCAATGACGCAAAGGAAGCATTTGAGAAATATCCGCTGCTGCAACGTTGCCTGGAGAACCGATGCGATCAGTGGGAGGAGAGAAGTAGCGAGATATGGTTGAAAGAGGTCTGTAAACGCCTTCCAGAAAATTCTGGTGAAATCTGGCAGTGGCTTAGCCTGTGGGCTGGCCTACACTGTTATCCCGACAAGTTGTTGGAATATGTATTGGCCCCGGAACAGATTCTATTTGTTCGCGGAATTCCCCCTGGCGCAGTTAGGGATTTGCCTTTGGAACCTACGGCACGTGAACAGATGCTAACCCAAATTGAGTTTTTCTTTGAAGAAATACGGGAGCAAGTTACCTCAAGCGATGAATTCCAGAAGGTAGTGGGATGGACTACAGGAAAACTCTCGCAAGAATACCGATATATTTCAGGAATTCTTAAAAGCAAACAATTTCCGTCGACCGAAGCAGATATTCGAGTGGTACAGGAAAAGTTCAAATCGTGTCCAGGTGTAAGCGAGAGCCAATTGAACTCCCTTGTTTTCTGTGTAAAACCAAGCAGACCGACTCTGATCGGGCCTGAAGAGGATTGGAGCAGTGCTGAGTGGATTCGGTGGACAGTAAAGGAATACATGCCCTACCGCATTTGGCAGGTACACAATGGTCAATATGATGCGGATCTGGAGCAAACGGTAGCACGCTTTTCGGATTGGTACATTAGTGAATATGCGTCTATCCACAAAGACCCCGACCTCAGTCTGACGCATTGCTTGAGAAACATCACATCAAGCGATTCAAGTGGCGAATTTACGATCATTCTGCTTATTGACTGTCTTCCTATCGCCTTTATGAAACTCCTGGACCAAGCGCTCCGCAATGTTGGACTCAGCCGTCATGACCTTCACTACAGATTTGCAGGTCTGCCCACCATCACGGAATACAACAAGACTGCGCTCTTGAGTGGAAATTGGCAAAACAAAGCGGGAAACTACGAGGCTGTTCTTAAAAACCGATCTGCATCCGATTGGAGCGGGAAAAATGTTGTATACCTGAGCAACCTGAAATCACTATCGGAGATGGAAGCTCCGCAAGAGACTACCATCGCTGTTTTGAACTTCGTGGACGGAGATGAGATTCTGCACTCCGACGTGGAAGCCAAAAATACTACGCATGAGGATGAACTGCATCGAATTTTTTCACGCATGGCTGAATCGGTAAACAGATTGTCACAAGAGTGGGCGGGATCAAAGAAAAATTTCAATGTTTACGTGGTGACTGATCACGGAGCTTGCCGCATTCTTGACGAAGAAAAGCGTTCATTTGACTCGGCAGTTGTCAACAAACTTTTCGCCAATGAAAAACATCGGTTTTCGGCAGTGGCGGAGGATCAGGTTAATGATATTCCAGATAATTTGTGGTTACTGGGACATCGTTTTAAGAGGCCATTTTCAGATGAAAAAATGATCTATTTCTTACCTCGGGGGCACAATACGGTTCGCCAAACCGGAATAACAAAAGGGTACATGCATGGTGGTGCCACCCCTGAAGAGGTTATAGTTCCAACAGCTTCATACAAAATGGTAAAAGTTGCCTGGAAAACGCCTGATATGCGTTTTCTTAACCTGGACTTGGTAAAAGAAACGGGTAGGGCCAAATTCTATATCCAACGAGTCGTGACTCTGAAGGTTGAGATACAGAACCCGAACCCTTCTGACATCCGTATTCTTCGAGCCAGCGTAACGTCCCCTGAAACTGACCTCAAGAGTTGTGAAGTTGTGGTAATACCGGCTGGAAGCGTGAACACCCTTCAAATGAGCTGCTATTTCAAAAAAGCGGCTTTGGGGGAAAAGAGTCTGGAAATCGAGATCGCATATGAAGTATCTGGCGAACAACACACCCTTTCCCTCACGCTTGAATGTGAATTCAAATCAGCCATGGCGGGCGGGTTCAGTTTGAGAGACCTTTAAGGAAGGCAGGAATTATATGAAATCATTTGAACGAAAAGCAAAAGATTATTACGGCGAGGTCGTTATCAACAAAGGTCTCATGGGAAAGGCCGGATTCGGCGCTCGGGCGATTCCAGTCTACGTTGGCGAATGGATCGTCAGCCAGTTCATGGACGGAGATGAACTTACGGATGACGGGAGAACCGAGATTATCAATACGATCTCAAAATACTTACCGCAAAAAGCGGACAAGAATATGATCCTGAATCGCCTTATGGAGCAGGAGGATGTCCGCATTCTGGATGACTTTCGGGTCAACGTGAACCTGGAGCGCCACACGCACGATCTGAGCATTCCGCTGCTGGATGTCAGCAATGGGATGGTGCAAAAGGATATCATTGACAACAATCCCATGCTGCTAAAAACAGGCATGTGGGGCCTTGGGACCTTGCGATATGTGCCCCCTGACGGCGAAGATATAAAAAAGGGCCAAATATGGATGGTCGAATTCAAAGCGTTCCAAACCCCGGGGATTGATTTAGACTATTTTCGTGATTCACGTAAACACTTCGATATAGACGAGTGGATAGACCTCTTGGTATCGAGTTGTCAATTTAATCCCGATGTTCACCGGTTGTCGCAGAAACTCTTGCTCCTCAGCAGAATAATCCCATTGGTCGAGCCAAGGGTCAATATTACAGAACTTGCACCGAAAGGTACTGGAAAGTCGTTCGTGTTCGACAATATCAGCCGGTATGCAGCCGTGATACCAGGCGGCAAACTTTCCGCTCCAGCTCTGTTTTTTAACAGCAACACGAAGCAAATTGGCCTTATTCCCCGATATGATGTTGTCGTGGTTGATGAAATACAAAAGATTCACACCGATGCGTCCGGCGAGGCCATGGCAGCGCTAAAGATGTATCTTGAAAGCGGTAGATACCGCAGAGCAACAGGCAATTTAGGGACGGCAGAGTCTGGTTTTGTCATGCTCGGCAATATCACTTTGGGAATCAATCGGTTACCCTTGTATGAAAGCGACGGGATATTCAAAGAACTGCCGCCTGCTCTTCAGGAATCCGCTTTTATCGATCGAATTCACGGACTGATTGAGGGGTGGTTTATGCCGCGCGTTTCAAGGAACACCCCGTCAAAGACACTTGGTTTCAAGGGGGACTTTTTTAGCGAAGTTCTGCATGAACTTCGTGTCGATCTGAAATACGCGGACTATGTATCACAGAGCCTGCACCTGCCTCAATCTGAAGATATGCGCGATAACAAAGCTATCGCTCGGTTGGCCGAAGGATATCTGAAACTGCTTTTCCCCGATCTCAATCTAAGTGAGGATGAATTCGTTTCATATTGCGTAAATCCTGCGGTTCGGATGCGGCAGCAGATCCGTGATGAGTTGTCAAAGATAGACCAGGAATACAAATGGATAACTATAAAGAGTCAGATTCCTGATGAATTCCAACTTTCCCATCCAGATGAACGACCGGATCCGGAAGAGGAAGCCAAAAAGGTGGACCCTTTGTCTCCTGAACGTAATCCTGAAGAAAAAACACTGGACATTGTCGAGGGGCAAAGGGGAATCTCATATGAAAAGCTTTTCCTTCCCTATTTGCGGGGTGCTAAATCTATCAAGATTTGTGATCCATACATTCGTTTACAGTACCAAATTTACAACCTGATGAATTTCTGCGAAATTCTGGAGCCTATAGAAAACACGTTGCACCTTGACCTATTGACAGGGTGTGATGCCTATCAGGAAGTGGAGCTCAGAGGTAAACTGGACGACTTAAAAACGGGGCTAAGCCGTGATCATATCGAGTTTAATTATATTTTCGACAACAATCTTCATGATCGTTGGATAGAAACGGACACCGGATGGAGGATCATTTTAGGTCGTGGATTGGATATTTTTCAAAAGCCGGATGACAAATTTACCTTAGGTTTTTTAGATCAGAGAAAACGGAAGTGCAAAGCAACGACGATTACCTATACACGATCAAAATAGGTAAATAGCATAGACTGACCAATTCAGAGCGAGGAAATCGGCTTCCGCACTAAACTATCCAACTTAATTCATGATGTGCAATATGTTATTCGGGTTACATGCCGAGAAAATAGATGCTCGCCAGCCTCGCCTGAGCTCGCAATGGCGGGCAGGCTCAGAAAGCCATGCACTATATCATTACAGGGGGATCGGTAAAATCTGTATTTAATCGATAGTCTCTACTTTTATCAAGGTTTTAGATTATCGTTGCCCAGCCCCTCGGCTTCGTCGTTAAAGATAGCTGCTATCACGTAACAAATTGAAACACTTTAAAGTTTGTGATATGCAACCAAAATCTGCATAAAAATTATTGAATTCTTGAGTTGCTCTGCTGGCAAGGTATCAAAGGTTTTGAAAAGTCCGAATTTCGTTTGGTACTCTCAATGTATCTGAAGTGCGACTATAAGTCGCGTATTTTGACGAATAAATATTACAAAGGTGATGATATCCAGATCCGTATAATCAATTGTTTTAGCCGGTCGCTTCGCTCCCGTCTACATCGATTCATTGACGTCCATTTAACCTATTAGGCTAATTTTGGAAAATAATTTGCAATCTGAAAAAACAAAAAACTATGGGATCGGAATTCGAGCTTCTCGTGATGGACACGAATATCATGTAGCATGGGCAGCACGAGTCTCATTAGAGCTACTCCATCCAATGACGGAATTAAAGGCTATCTCTCTTGAAGGATTCTCTGTAAAAGAGGCGAATAGCTTCAGCGAAGAGGCGATGGATATTGCTGATCTGGTGAAATATTTCGGCGGTAGTACCGTTGATGAGGCTAAGAGAATTGATGTTTTGCAACTCAAATACTCATCAACTAAAGAAAAAGAAGACTTAACCGCCAGCGATTTATCAAAGACACTCCAAAAATTTACTCGGACAAAAAAAGACCTTATTAAAAAGCTTGGGGAGGAACGTGCTACCGAGGTCACATTCTTTGAATTCGTTTCAAACCGACCTGTTGGTGAGAATCTTGAGAATGCTATTGTGGCTCTGAGAACGGGGGAACATGTTCAGGGACACATTGGAACCCAAGCAGAAACACTAAAAACATCTATTGGCTTAAAGGATGAGCACTTAAAGGATTTCTTAGCACGCCTTTCGATAACAGGAGCCGGTAGCTCTCTGCCAAACTTAATCTCGGATGTTCACCGTACCATAGCAAATTGGAGAGGTACAAGCGACCCAGTTGCGCAACTTAGATTAAGGGATATTTGTGATCTTGTTCGACGGAAAGCCGGAGTTTCAGGAGCGTTCAACAATATTATCAACGATATTGATGTCCTTGGGGCACTTGGCATCGATGACATTGATGATATATATCCTGTGCCTCAATCTTTCCCAACCGTTCCGATTGTACTTGAGCGACCATTTTTATCCAAGCTTGAGCGAAAGATATTGTCTTCAACTAAGCCTTTGATAATACATGGTACAGGCGGTTGTGGAAAAACCGTCGTTATGCAGTCTTTGGCTAACAAATTCTCAGATAAGAATGTTGTAATCCTATTCGATGGGTTTGGTGGTGGTAAATGGCGAGCACCTGGAGATGACAGACATTTATGTGAGCGAGGCCTTCTTCATATTATCAATTCTCTTGCGGCAAAAGGCTTATGTGATCTTGTATTGCCTAAAATTGAAGCAGGAACACTTCTCAGAACGGCATCAAAAAGGCTCAAACAGGCGCTTGACTCAGCACGAACATTCCAGCCCCACGCTAATATTGTCCTGCTTCTAGATGCAATTGATCACGCAGGAATGCGAGCTGAAGCAACCAACACAGATTCATTTGCAAAACTTCTGTTACAAAGACTGGATATTCAACCAATTGAGGGGATCAAAATTGTTGCCTCTTGTCGACCAGAACGCCGCATTGATGCTTATGGTTCTGAGGATTATCCTGATTTTCCAATTCCTGTATTTTCAAGAGATGAAACAAAAGATCTGTCCCAAAAAAGGCTCGATGATATTTCCAGCCAAGAAATTTCAATCTTATTCTCAAGATCAGGAGGCAACCCAAGGTGCCTTGATATGCTTTTGTCGGATGGTCGACCTTTCGATGACAACAGCATTGAAGGAGCCGGTGAATTATTAGATGCACTAATTGAAAAGCGATTCAACAGGGCTATTGATCACGCCCAAAAGAAAGGCACGACGAAACATTCCGCAAGATCGTTAATTTCTGGGCTGAGACTATTACCGCCACCTGTGCCAATGGATGAGATTGCTGCTGCTTGCGGATTGGTTGTTTCGGAGGTTGAAAGTTTTTTTTCTGACCTCTTTCCACTTATCGATAGAACTCAGCATGGTTTGGTTTTCAGAGATGAACCAACTGAAACATTGGCAAGAAAATTCGTGGATCAGGATAAACATTCGGTCGATACTCTCGTTGAGAGACTAAAGGCACGTCAGTCGTCTTCTGCTTATGCAGCAAGAGCGCTCCCCCCTTTACTGGTAGAGTTTAATCATGTTGACGAACTGCTGGAATTAGCTTTTTCAGAAGTATTTCCAGCAAGTGCATCAAGTACTGTAGCTGTTAGGAACATCCGGCTTGCTCGAATTGCTGCTGCTATCACGGCATGTGTGAAAGCAGATAGAAATGATGATATTTTCCAGTTAATGATGGAGGCTGCAACTGCTGCAAGCGGAGGGCAACGTTCAGATCGTTATGTTCATGACTTTCCAGACCTTGCTGCCGCCTGTGGTGACACAGAAGCTCTTCGAAGACTGTTTGAGGCGAAAGTATCCTGGCAGGGCGCTCGATATTCATCACATGCAATCGCAAACATCATAGGGGATAATCTTGAAGATGCTGTGCGCGACGCCAACAAGGCTATTGGTTGGTTAAATTGGAGTTTGCATCAAACAGATGATGATCAATTTGGCTCTAAAAGAATTTATGAAACTAAAGATTGGATCGGGGCTATTTATGTCCTCCTTCTCAATGGAGAAATAGAACGAGTTATCAGTTGGCTCGACAACAGAAATCCAAACGATGCATATTGGTTCTTTTCGACTCTTCTTGAACTCGCTTTGAGGCATAAGAAGGTTTCTAAAGAGGCGTCCCAATGCATAGATAAAATCAAAAAAATGTCTAGCACAGGTGAAATTAACAAAATCTGGTGTCTATCCTCTGTTTGTGAAAATTTGCATTGCTCAATGCATCAGGAAAAAAAGATTATCAGATCGATTGCTCGTTACATTGACGAGGTAAAGGAGGACGAAAAAGAACCCTGGAGAAAAAAACAAGAGACAAGCCTCACAAGTGCATTGCTTGTCGTTGCGACTAAAGCCATAAAATACAAGCTGAGAGAAGATGCTCAAATCATTCTTGGAAAATTATGCATAGAAAGACCCCAGAGTTATGACTTTACGGATGGTTCCCTTTATAAAAGCAGAATTCCTCGATGGCTCATTTATTCAACTCTGGTTGCGATTTTAGAGCGTCGAAAGCCAAGCATTTTGGATTTGGTTCCGGCTAAAATATGGAAAAGCCTGTCTGAGCCTCTAAAGAAAAGAGGTCCGAAAGCGATTGAATGCGCAATCGAAAAATTATTGAATCACAATAATAACGGCAAAGCAAAAAAGAAATCTCCGTTTGATTATGAAACTCAAAGAGAAGTTCAGAATGCTTACACGCATAGAGTTAAGCCTCTTTTAGTTTTTGCGAATATGATTCGCGAAATCGTGATGAAGTCAAATAATGCGATTGAGATAGGTGACTTCATTGAGCAACTGGATCAAGGGGTGAAGGCAGCAAGCAATTATCCCTATCGTTCCCAAAAGTTATTTGTTGCTGATGTGGGGTTTAATTCGATCTTTAACACTTCGAATGCTGTTAAAGCTTGGACAAGGCAATCTTCTTTAAAGGCGGTCGAATGGATTAAGGTTTCACCAATTAAAGCATACCCGCAATTATTGAGAATTGTTGAAGGGTACGCAACACAGCCTTTAGCCGAACAAGCAACTCTTTCATTAGGAAATTATACCCTGTCCTGTATTAAAAAAGACACTGAGGTTGAAGCAAGAATACAAAATATAGGTAAACTTGCACACTCAATTTGGAATGTCTCGATTGAAGAAGCAAGGGTAATATTTCGACAAGGTCTTGAATTAGCTGATGCCGTAGGCTCCGATAACAATGATGAAATCATGGCACTCGTGCATATTGCTGCTGAGTATACCGGCGGGCCCCTTCCTTCTGAAACTGTTCATAATTTTGGTAGGCTCTGTGAACTCAACTTTCCTTATGAGACTGAAAAATTCATTTGGGTCGGGTACGGAGAAGCACTCGCAAGAATTGGGGGAGTTGCGTCAATTGCTATCGTCACCCGGTTAGCCGATCGGGATAAAGTTGAACTATCAAACTCTCTCCCCCCGCTGCTGACGGCATTGATTAAAAATGATCAACTGGAAGCCGATTTGGCATCATCAGTTATTGGTCTTGATAGACTCTCAGAGACTTGGAGTTGGGATATGCATAGTTTTGCAAAACCAGCTCTTTCAAAGCTTTCTGCAAAGAACAAAGAGCTTCTTGCAAAGTGGATTACCATTGAGTTTGATCGAACATACAAATCTTCTCCCCCAAATGATTCAATTGACAAATTACTGAGCATTTATCATTCGAACTCGATATCAAACAGTGCTTTGAGGCATTTTAAAGCAATCAAATCCCAACAAGATGAAGGTTCTCGTCATGCTGAAAAGTATAACCATTACCGTCATAGTGAAGACGAAAAAATCGTCCGTCCAGTTGATTTTGATGTAACTGATGTGGAAGCTCTGGACAATGATATCCAGCAAGAGCTTTCTGATGATAATCGACCATTTTCAAGGTGGCGACGAATTAAAGAAATAATGTCCAATATTAATGATGTTGATACGGTTATCGCTACTATCAATGCAATTGCCAAGGTTGAATCATTATCCTTAGAAAACAAGTTAAGTGCCTTTGAATATACAAAAGATACTTGGGGTGAAATTTCTGTAGCTATACAATCGGCGATTGAAAATGCAATTTTTGTGGCAACGCATATGAATGCTTCTGAGTTAATAGGTGAAGACTGGCATGTCAGTAGTAGACTGAGGGATGTGTTCATTCTTGCCCCCAACCAAAAATCAGATTTTTTGCCAGCTTTCATGAAATCCCTACAAGGCAATCTTATGAATTTAAGTAGCCTTGATTGGTTGAGGTTTGCTTCATATTTTGTTTCAATTATTGCTGATAGTGTGGTGGGAAATGGCCTTGTTAGATATATAAAGCTTGCGGCAAAAGATATACCAGATGACTTTGGAGACCTCCCGTGGAGAGAAGATTTTTTGCTTCCGGGTAACAATGATGAGATTATAGCAGGCTTGATCTGGCATCAGTTGGGCTCTCCTTCATCTAAGCTTCGTTGGCGTGCTGCTCATTCAATCTTGCGGTTAGCCCAAATAGGTCGATTTGATGTCATTGAGCTATTGGTAGGGAAATTGGAAAATAAAACTTCCAAGCCCTTCTGCGATGCGGAGTTGCCTTTCTATTATTTTCATGCGCGTCTTTGGCTCACAATTGCTCTTGCCAAATTGTCGATTGATTTTCCAGGGCAGCTTACAAGCTTGCATGATACTTTTGAAAACTGCCTTAAGAAAAATGGCGACCATGTTTCAATTTGCCAGCATTTGATTTTTATACTCGAAAATTTTGAAAATTTTGAAAAGCGCGCAGGATATGAAAAACGCTTACAAGACCTGGCCGTTTTAAAATCACCCATTTCAACCAAGAAACAATCAAACGATTACCACCGAAGGGATTCTTATCAAGGAAGACCTGATAGCGTGCCGGAACCATCCCGCAAGGTTTCATTTGAATATGATTTCAATAAATACGACATCGACGGGTTGGGCGATTTATTTGGAATTGATACTTGGCAAGTCGCCGATGATATGTCGGAGATTATGGCTGGGTGGGATGCCAAGGTTACGGGCATGTATAATTGTCCTCGGTGTATAGGGCAGGATTTTTATGACAGAGGTAGTCACAAATATACTCAAGGATATGGCTATTATCTAGCATATCATGCGTTGTTAACAGTTGCGGGGAAGTATTTAAAACGGCATGCCGTTTGTGAAAGAGAGTGGGAAGAAAATTCATGGGCTGAGTGGATTTCAGAATATGTCCTAACAACCCCCTGGCTGGCTGAACAAACGGATTTTTTCCCGGCCTTCATACTGAAATGTGATGTTGACTTCAGCGAAACAGCACCGAAAACAAGCATGGCCGAGCGTAGAGAACTCACAAGATTAACCGGTATGACCAAGGAAGGGGGTGTTGAATTAAATATTCTTGTTGATGGAAGCTGGGAAGATAATAATGGTGTAAAATATGATATTTCGTCAGCGTTAGTTAATCATGCTAAAGTGAAACATCTGGTGAATTCACCTCTTGCCTATGCAATCGCGAGCATCGAACCGTTCTTCCAATACCTTCCAATTCATGATGACGATTTTGGATGGACATCCAGGAATATTACTAATCCTGCAAAAAAGTGGCTTTCAAGCAAAGAAGATAATAGCGAGCGGATAGATGAAACAGACCCTTATGGTTCAAAGACTGTTTTAAGCAGATCGTTCCCAAACCCCGAAGTCGTATCTAACTTAAACCTTCACCCTTCTGATCCATTTAATAGAGAATGGATGGCCGACAGCAGTCAGGTGTTATTTTCATCCCGTTCATGGGGTGCTCATTTCGGAGAAGGCCGACATGCGCGATCTGAAGCAGGAAGTTGGCTTCTTGGAAGTAGAAACATCATTAAGGAATTTTTAAAACAAAAGAGCTGTCAACTGATATTACTTATTAAAGGGCAGAAGTATCATGAGAAGCGATCTGAGCAAGGAAAATTTGTTACCAAATCTGCCGTGGTGATCTTTTTACCAAATGGAACATATCGCATTATTCAAAGAATTCCCAAAAAAATTATAGACGCCATTAGTTTTTCTTCAGACAAACAAAGCATTGCTGATCGCTTAAAAGCTATCCAAGTACCTGTGTTGCATAGGAGAGGTTGATCCTCCTCCTGTATTGTGGACACTCAGTTAAGATTGTATCTGAAAATCAAGGCAAAAAAATGGCTTGTTGCAAATTAACTCAACCAACAAATGCACCGAATAGACCGGTGTTTTTCATGTTCAAGGTTACAGATATCTGCTATCTATAACAAATTGAAACCTTTTAAAATTTGTGATATACAAACCCTATCTGCATAAAAATTATTGAATTCTTGAGTTGCTCTGCTGGCAAGGTATCTATACTCAAAACGTCTGGCGAGATAGCCTTCAAGGGGTTATCTGTTTTTCTGTTTTAATATCCAAATTGTTATAATATACAGTTAGAAAAATTGTTTTTTGCTAATTATTGGTCAACAATCATGAAATCTGAGGTAATAGTCAGAAACAATATAATAACTGGTTCGCCGAAAGAAATGACAGCATCTAAATACAACTATAGAACTGTAAATACGGGCGTACAGCTTACCGCTGAGGAACTCAACATCCTGAATCAGGCCCTCGACGAATTGATGGACGAAGTCTCTGACAACCACCTTCCCTTCCTTGGATCAGAAGGGCAGCGCAAGGGACTTCTCCACAGATCATGGCATGATTTGGGCAAGGCCATGCGGCGGCCTCGAACCTGCATATATCCGGGCTGTGCAGACCAGTCCATACCGCGGTCGCATACGATCCAGAAAGCTGGGCCTTTAAGCTTTATCGCTGAGGGTTTTCACGTCGTCGCCCCTGGGTTTGCATCGAATTCCGAGGGATACTCAATTGCCCGAGTTGGACTGAACGATGCATCGACTTTTCCTGGATACTGCCAAAAGCACGAGGCTGTCTTTCACGAGTTTGAGACAACCTGCGAAATTAAGACTGAGAGGGATGTCGTCCTTCAGGTATTCCGCACAATATGCCGCGAGATAGCAGTGAAACAGATTCAAATAGCTCAGATACGTAAGGTTCGAGAAACCCATGATTGCCTTGTCTCAAACAAGGCGATGGACAAATTGAAATGCCGTCTGGGTGCTGACTTCGTGAAAAAGCACGACCTACGTAACCTGACGTTCGACAGAGTGAGCAAAGCCCAGGTTGGGACGCTGGAGGTCGAGAGGGAACTCGGTGAAGTGCTAAAGGGTCTGGAGACAGAATTTCTCCCTGCTTCGGCATTGGAACTCGATGGAAGAGAGGACTTGCTTTATCACGTTTCGGTAGCCGTTCAACAACCTCTTTTCATGTGCCTATCCGGTATTGCGAACTTCTGGATTGATGACCACGGAAAACGTATCAGCGTTCGGACGATCCTAAATGTCCTCCCATCGCCCCAGCAAACGTTGATAGTGGCAACGACCTTAGCAATCCACAAATGCTACCTGGAAACTTACATGCATCGGATGCTGGGTCAGATGAATGGGGCCTTAATCATGGTGGAAACTTGGATGGTTAGAGGTACTGACCATTGGTTCATGACCCCGAGCGAATGGGAGAACATTCCAGAAAGCCGGCAAGCAAAGATACTGGCGGATATGCTGGACGAATCCTTCTCAATAGGCGAAGCATACCAAACGTCGGTCCTTGATTCAGTGCGTGAGCAACTGCTGACACTGCCCGAGGCGAAGGCGGAACCACCAGAAATCTATCAAGCAGAAGCATCAAAACTGATTGATCGCGTCGTAATGTGAATGGACAGTACTACCAATAACAACGGATAATGGCGAACCAGGCTAATGCAGCCGACGCAAAAAGCCGCGGTGCGCCACGAAGTGTGAAATAACTGGCATCTGAGAATGAATGCATCGAAAGTGCAACCCAGCACATCGATTATCGAGTCTTGTGCAGTGTCTGGTAACAGCCACTGTAAAGCGTAGACAGAGAGTTTATAGGCCGGAAACATATGTTGAAGTGATTGAGTCCCGTTAATTTTGTCATTTGAGGTGGCCGATGGCCTCGCGGCGTCAGAAGGCAAGACCATAACCAACGTTAAATGGGTAGGACGTTATGGCACCTCCGGGATCGTAGAACCTGGCATGTAAACAAAGTTATTTTATAAACGTGGGAGACCCTATCGTTTCTCCAAGGACGGAGTATCAATTACAAGCCTAATAAGCAAGGAGATTGAGAAGAACAGTAGGGAGTCAGAGGACTCATAGTACCGATGAAACCGAATAACTCCGGTGGAGGAAAGGGGTCCAGGTCATATTGCTGTTGTAAAGGACACATAATGGATAACACAGAATATTCGTAATTATGGAAACAAAATTTACAATAATAAGTAAGTTGTCAGCAAATAATCCAGAAATGGTGTTTAATCAATTAATGCACCATTTTAATAAAGAGAATCTGCTGAGTTGGTATCACTTGCTGAAAGGAAAAGCAGCGGTGGGTATCGATGGTATGACAAAAGAGAAGTATGGGGAGAATCTTGACGAGAATCTTGAAGTTTTGCTGAAAAAGCTGAAATCAATGTCTTACGTTCCTGGGCCTGCAAGACAAACCTTAATTCCTAAAGAAGGTAGTGGAGGAGGTACAAGGCCTTTGGGAATAGGCAATTTCGAAGATAAAATTGTGCAGAAAGGAGTGCAAAAGATACTTGAGGCCATTTATGAACCTCTATTTTGGGATAGCTCGTATGGGTTCAGGCCAAAGTTAGGTTGCCATGATGCAATTAAAGCACTGCGTAAGCATTTAAACGGCAATTCAGTAAGAGTGTTGATTGATCTTGATCTATCAAATTATTTTGGAACAATAGACCACGAGTTGCTGATGGAACAATTGTCCAAGAAGATACAAGATAAACGCTTATTAAGATATATCCGAAGGATGTTCAAAGCGGGGATTCTCAGTGATGGAGAACTAACAGTAAGTGATGAAGGGGTGCCACAAGGTAGCGTTTGTAGTCCCATATTAGCCAATATCTACGCTCACTATGCGCTTGATGAGTGGGTGAATGGAATGGTTAAGGGGCATTGTAGAGGTAATGTCGAAATTTTCCGTTATGCTGATGATGCGGTCATCTGCTGTGAAAAAGCAAAAGATGCCGAGGGCATTATGGTAGCACTGCCTAAACGGTTAGCAAAATACAAACTTAAGCTGAATAAAGATAAAACTAAAATAATTAAATTCAATAGGTTTGAAAAGAATAACAGTAGTTCTTTTGACTTCTTAGGATTTACATTTTACCTTGGATTAACAAAACGTGGCATAGTAGTGCCTAAACTCAAAAGTAGCGGTAAGAAGCTACGGAATAAACTTACTAAAGTAAATCTGTGGTGCAAAGAAAATCGCAGTGACTACCCATTGCTGGAGTTGTGGGAAACTTTTTGTAGAAAGCTAAGAGGTCATGTTCAATACTAGGGTGTATCCTTCAACTCTAAAGCCGTTCAGGGCTTTATTTTTAAGTCAGTGAGGATATTTTTCAAATGGATAAATCGCCGTAGTCAGAAGAAGTCAATGAACTTTGATAAGTTTGCCTTGTTTCTATTAAAATTTCCTCCGCCTAAGAGTAAAATATGCCATAGACTATTTTGAATGCCTAATTATACAAAGATATGATCGTGAGCCTATTGCCTTAATAGGGCACGATGGGTTCTAACGGGGATTACCTCAGGTGACTGTGGTTTTTACCCAATCGGCTGATTAGCGGTTAGCCGTAAAAATATAAAGAAAACGAATTAAGGAGGAGATATGCGGAAAAGTATTGCTTATGGTTTATGCTTAAGCGTCGTGCTTATGTTTCTCGTTTCTATGTCTGAGGCTGGGGATAAAGTTTATTTAAAAAAAGGTGAGCTTGAAAAATACAACTCTTTGCCTTCAGAGAAAGAGCTTTATGTTATGAAGAAAAATGGTAATTATGATGATAGAGCCAATGATTTAGAAGAATTGTGTAAAGACTATTTGTATTACAGAAATAAAATACTGAAATATGCAAAAACGGGAGACAATCAAGGCGCTGCTAAAGCAAGAAGCAGTTTTAATCAGGTAAATAATACCATGTCTCTGGAATATACTGAAAAAGATACTCAGCAAATGTTTACGTTAATTGAGAAAAGCGGCTATAGGGCACCTTAAGGCAAAACGAAAAAATAAACGGGCTATCATGGCACTCAAGCCGACCCGGCATAATGCTGGTTTGATTTTGGCAAAGCTCTGTGGCCGTGCGGCTTATTTTTTTCGAACCCCTTCAATGAAAAAGGAGGAATTATGGCTGCGAAACAAAGGCCTGATACAAAAACAACGACTATACATAGCATAATAGCAATTATCGCGATGATTGTATGGTTTTACCTCGATACTGGACCAGATATTTTTTATGGGCGGTACGGAGGGCTGGGTTTTGGTGCATTATGCGCAATCATCGCTTCTTTTAAGTACAGAAACCCCGTTGTTTGGTTTGCTTTTGGGTCGTGGTTTGTGTTGGCGTCATTAATCGTACTTCTTTTTCTTCCACGACTTCACAACCGCCTATGTCCTCATTGTCGTGAGGGTGATCTGGTCAAGTAAAAATGGACACCCGGTTAAGCTGCTTTTTCCAATGTAAAATTCTTCTCATAATCATTAGGATTCTTGTATCCCAGATAAGAATGCAGACGGTTACTGTTATAAAACATCTCGATATACCGGATCACATCACTTCTCCCATCGGTTCTGGTACGATAAATGATCTCAGAGGTCCATTCGGTTTTTAAACTGTGAAAGAAACTCTCTGCAACTGCATTATCCCAGCAATCGCCCTTTCGACTCATGCTGCAGATCATGCCATAGGCATTCAAAAGCTTCTGGTAATCATGGCCGGCATATTGGCTTCCGCGATCAGAATGATGAATCAATCCCTTTCCAGGCTTTCGCCGCCAGTAAGCCATCAAAAGAGCTTCCGTGGCAAGCGATGCCTTCATACGGCTGCTAATGGCCCAACCGACAATTTTTCTCGAATACAGGTCGATTACCACAGCCAGATACAGCCATCCTTCCATTGTCCACATATAGGAAATGTCGCTGCACCACACGGCGTCGGGTCGATCCGCCTGAAAATTCCGATCCAGAAGATTAGGCGCTACCGGCAGATTATGCCTGCTGTCCGTCGTTATTTTGAACCTCTTGCGATGCTTTACAGATACACCGGCTTTTTTCATCAGGCTGCGGGCACGATACCGGCCCACATCATGCCCCTGAGAACGGAGTCTTTTAGATGTTCTGCGGGAACCATACGAACGTCTGGTTTCTCCGTTGATCTGCCGAACCTTTGACATCAATTCGAAATCCTTATCTATTTTTATATCATGGC
>JAUSPN010000056.1 GCA_030656555.1 Candidatus Desulfaltia sp.
GGCAGAAGGTATTCAATCCAGTCACCAGGTCTTTTCTGTATCAACCTCTTTATCGGTATATCTATCTTGGGCACGCTTCGAGCCTCCTTTACTGATTTTATTTTACCACAAATCTTTGAGTATTTCACTAACTAACCACAATAATCTCACAAATAACTTCCTTCGGGAAAGCTGCTTTACAGTTTTTGCACGGCCTCTATCAACTCATCATCTTCGGTATGTGTATAGGTAGCCGTTTTTTCGATATTAGCATGTCCTAACAGCAGCGCCAGGCGGTTAATATCGACTCCTTTTTGGTGAAGGTGTGTGGCAAATGAATGTCTGAATGTATGTGGCGATACTCTTTTTTTTATTCCTGCGGTTTCTCCACAATTTTTTACTATCTTGTAGACGCGGCTTTTACTTAAGGGCTTTTCCTCCTTGCCGGGAAAAAGATAGCTGGAGTTTTGAGCTTGTCGTAAATATAGTTTCAGCACTCTTTGCACAAACGGATGGACTGGTAGCAACCTGGATTTATCGCCTTTGGCCTTTTCTACATACATTTCCGAAAAATCTGCACTTAAATCGCTTACCTCAATATATCGTAATTCATCCAGCCGTACCCCGGAGTAATAAAACAGCAGCAGAATGCAGATGTTGCGAAGATAATTAGGGTCGCGCGGTAATGAGAGAAATATTTTTTCTACTTCTTCCCAAGTAAAATGTTCTATTTCTTTTTGCTCAACCCGTGGTTTTTTAATCTTCTCCGCTAAATTTTTTGCTACAATACCCCTTTTTACGCTAAAACTGTAAAATGCTCTCAATCCAGAAATAATATTGCAGATGGAAATAGGTTGGTAGCCTTCTTCAGTGCGCAAGTGGGATATATAGGACCTGAGATGATGGGTCTCGATTTCCCGGATATCTTCGATCTTTTTTCCCTGCCCCATATACCTGTGATACTTGTTAAGATCGGCTAATCTTACTGGAATCGTGTTGGAACTGGCCAGCTGTTCATACTCCAAATATTCCATATAGCTTTTAATTGCATCCTGCAGATTCACTTAGTATCTCCCCTTCCTATCTCCCCTTCCCCTTATTTTTGATATTTCTGTTTCTAGTAAACTGGAAACATTTAACTTGTCCACCGCTTCGCGCAGGTGCTTTAATTCGGAATGAATATATATACTGGTGCTTCTGATACCGACATGTCCCAACAGTTTGCCGATCACAAAAAGATCCGTTCCTTTTCTGTACAAATGTGTGGCAAATGAATGTCTGAATGTGTGTGGCGATACTATCTTCTTTAACCCGGCCTTGTCAGCATACTTTTCAGTCATGTAGTGAACATAGTCTGTAGTAATGGGGCTGCCCTGCTTGCTGCAAAACAGGTAGCCATCGGAGAGTTCGGGCGCTTTTTCAAGATATTGTTGTAGCTGCTCTTTTAATCTTTGATGTAAAGGCACCTTCCGGTAACGGCTACCTTTGCCTT
Organism: Candidatus Desulfaltia sp.; assembly: GCA_030656555.1. Taxonomy (GTDB): domain Bacteria; phylum Desulfobacterota; class Desulfobacteria; order Desulfobacterales; family ETH-SRB1; genus Desulfaltia. The sequence continues at coordinate 1,472 of JAUSPN010000056.1, forward strand.
TGAGAATTTTGATAAAACCGTTTTCAAGACTTACGTCCCTGGTCTGAATACTAACCAGCTCACTCACCCTGACGCCTGTATAATACAAGCATTTCAAAACAGTCTTATCCCGGAGCATTGATGGAGAACCGTTTTCGGGCACAGCCTCAATAAGCTTGTCCACTTCATCTTTCTGTAAAAAACGTGGCAGTTTCTGCGGCATACGGGGGCGCTGCAAATCTGCTGCCGGGTTTTGCTCAATGTATTCAGAATTCACCAGGAAACTGCAAAATGATTTCAGGGTGACAACATGCCTTCTGATTGTATTAGGTTTACTTTTCCTGTCTTTGGTTAGATAGCGTACGTATGCGCTTAATAAATCTGGAGTGAGCTCTTCTAAGAAAATATTTTCCCGGCCTGTGCTCTCCAGGAACCGTGAAAATACGTTCAGATCTTTTTTATAGCCATTTTCTGTCGCCGGTGAGCGGTTAGCTCCACTATCAAGTAATCCAAGAATTCTGGAATGGCATCCTTAAATAACATATATTAAAACCACCTTTCTGGTTAGTTTTCAGATGAGTTTATAGATTGACGCTGTTGTAGGCGTCTATAATAACTTCTTTGGTGATGCCGATGTATCTTAAGGTCGTTGCCGGGCTGTTGTGGTTAAATATCCGCTGCAGGGTCTCCAGCTTCACGTTATTGATATATCGGTGGTAACCGAAGGTTTTACGCAGGCTGTGCGTCCCGTAATTGCCCTTAATATCCAAATCTCGCAGGGTTGTTTTAATTATTTTATGTGCGGCCCTGGTGGTGATGGGACCCCTGCCTTTACGGCTGCTGAACAGATAATCATCCTTTTTATATTCCGGCAGAGATTCCAGGTAAAACATAATTGCTTCTCTGGCCGCTTTGTTCAGCTCAAACTCTCTGAACTTACCCGTTTTCTGTTCCCGGATATAGACGGCATTTTTGATGGTAGCTGTATCAGGTTCCCGCACATCACTTATTTTCAGGCTCAATAAATCTCCGATCCTCAGCCCCACGTTAATACCCAGCACAAAGAGCAAATAATCCCGTTTATTTTTCTTACCCAGGAGGTACTGCTTGATCCGTTTAATATCCTTAATGTTTTTTATGGGTTCCACTTCTCTGGGAAGCTGTTTTTCTATCATGAAAATCTTCCTTTCTCAATGCTACAAAAACTGCTGCTATTTATAGTTTGGTGGCATTCTAAAATTGAGTTATTCCATCCAATGCATTTGGAACGGTTACAAACCCCGTAAAAATGGGACTTCATCTCTATTTAACCAATGCTACCTAAGTGGCTTAGGTGGCATTGAGTGCAGGCGAACTTTTCTGCTAAGCATTATAACTTATGTGGGTTATTATGTTGTGTGTAGCATTATTAACTGCATTACCATTATAACCTATGCCTGCACTGTTGTCAAACAGACCTATGTTGGTTATAATAGCTGTAGGAGAGTGACGTTAAATGCCAAGCAAAAAGCCGTTTCTCAGTTTTATCATTGAACCTGAATTGTTAAAACTAATTGATGATTACCGGTTCAAGCACCGCTTTGAGTCCAGGGCCGCTGCTATTAAGCACCTAATTAAAATTGCTTTGGAACTTGAAGAAAAAAAAGATAACAATTAAACTCGTATTTATCACCACCTTTCATATTATCTGGGAACAATATTCCGGCCTCCTTTCTGTTTTGGTTCTTATAAAAACTAAAAGGCCGCGCATGCTGCGTGTACCTTTTAGTTTTTATATTGCTTTTATCCCTGCCGCTTATGGGTAATGTTGATCATGTCCTACCGGGCTGCTTTAGCTTGATTTGTAAGCCTTGCGAAAGCAATATTTGCTTCTTTGATATTGTTACAATTAACGCTAAAAGGAACCCCATCTGCAACGACCGAATAACCCGCAAATCTGCCATTTAAATCTTTCTTTACTTTTATCGTAACTTTTCTACCAGCAATAATCTTTTCTTTGTATACGTCATTTTTAATCAATCTCATTTCTTTTGGATCAATTCCGCTACCCTTGCACCTGAAACAAGTGCCGCCGTCTACCTTCAGGTATTGCAGGAGAACTCCAGTCCCGTATTAAGGTCCCTTTTATAGCCCTTCTCTGTCTCTTTAGAGCGGTTTAACTCTACAAGCAGGTATTCTGAAAATTCGACTATGGCCTCTTTTAGAAACACCCGTATCACCTCCTTTGCTTCTGAGCCTAAAGTTTCTGCCAAAAAAAAAGGCCGCGTTAGTTTTAGCTACGCGTGCCTTTATAGGGTTGAAACGGTTTAAGTTTTTGCCAACGAAGGTTTTAATATCGCGGGCAGCGTCGTGGGAATTGCAGCCACTCCGAAATATTGTTTTCTTTTTCCATTTTCGTAAGCGTTTCCGGCGAATTTGTAATAGTCATTGCTTCCAACCGCTACCGCGCCTGGCCGGATCCCGACCTCTGCGCTGTTTGTCCGCTGATCGACATACAATTGTCTCATCAACTGGCTATATTCTGTTTTTTTATTATTTTCGGCTCCCGCAGGTCTCCCTGCCGCTGCTCGCTTGCCGCCATGCTTCGCCAACGCCGGCAGATCATATTTTTTCGCTGTCCGGCGGACGTAATGGACGCTGCAACCAAGCTCTGCAGCTACAGCAGCATAACTGTTGTGTTGCAGATAAGCGACACAAAATACATCCTGCGGTATTTTATATCGCTTTTTAGTTATGTTGGTTTTGCAACTTGATATATTTGTACACAAATATATCAAGGACTCATCATCTGTCGTCATTTCAATATCACCCCCTGTTGTTACTCTATATAACGATCGATAATTAATTTGGTTACGCTGTTGTATAATCTTATTGTATAATAATATATATTATGATATTTAGATTATACAATAGCGATCAACAATAAGTCAACATTTTTTTCAAAAATAAAAAAAGGCCACAAAAGCAGTCTTTCTGCCCCTTTATGGCCTTTCATTTACCGAATACACTTTCCCTTAGCGGTTAATTCGATTCCTGTCTAACTTTTTCCTGAGTAAAAATCATTTCCCTAAGATCAGGATCTTCCACTAATTCATCCACTACTCCCTTAATAGCATCATTCAATGCATCTTCTATTATTACATATGTTGTTCCGTTGCTTATACTTCCCTTCTTGCTTTTATCGTTAAGTATCCTCGCTTGCCATCCATAATTATTTTTACCAAAACATAATATCTCTATATTTGCTTGCTTTTTCCCTTTCAATATGTATGGGAAATAAAGCATTTGAAAAATAAATGCCCCCTCGTCCTTTAGCCCTCTGTAATCAATTTTGCTATAATCTACAGTATGCATCGCTCGGTCTCCCTTCTAAGGTTGTAAAGAACTCCATGTTTTGTTCGTCGTAACAGTAAAAACCAGCTTCTTCGCGATCATATTTTTCCCTTGTCATTACCTCAGTGCCAAAAAAACTTACAAATGGAATCTCTTTATATATGTATGCATGCCTTTGCTGGATAACCGCTGAAATAAAAGATTCTATCCTGTTTGCAATATAAAAAAATCTTTTATCGTCTTTGTCATCGCTGTGTGGTATCTGCTTTATTGCGAATAGCATCCCCCGCCCCAGCTGATCAAAAAGACCTGCCTTCAAACATATTTCGTCACTCATAGTATCTGTGTTGAGTTGGAATGCCCGTTGCATTATTTCTACCATCCCTGTTGCATAGGTGCGTTTCGTCGAATTGTTCCGTATGTATGCAATTTGCGCTAGCGGATCTTCAGGATAAATTTCTTGTGCTTTACTTGTTTGCTCGACATAATCATCACCCATCTGTTGCCCCCAGAACCACTTTAACGCTTCACTTTTTTTAAAAAAATTGTTTCGCCCTTTCTTCAAAAAAGGCATACCTTGTCTCATGTACTTATGTATTGTGGCCCTGGTTTTTCCAAGCTCGTTAACTATTTCTTCCATCGTCAGCAATTCGTCATCACTATCAACCATTCTTTCGCCCCCTTTTGTTAATAATATTATATATATTATACATTATTGTATAATGCTATGCAATATTAATCTAAAATCAGAAAAAAGGGATAGGCTTGCGCCTACCCCTTAACAGATAATATAGTCTCTATATCTTTTCTTTGTGCGAAATACCTTCCACCCATCCTTTTCAAAGGGAGAATACCTTTCTTGTTCCACCGATAGATTGTGATTCTATCCACCCCAAAAGCTTTAGCTATTTCTTTAACGTTATAAACATCTATATCTTTGTTGTCCCTAACCATCCCATATCAACTCCTTTATTATAAAGTATGTAAAAACATTACAGCAGGGCCAGAGACACCTACTCCCCGGCCCTGCTGTATTGCTCCGATCTCCTTAGCTCAACTGTTTTTCCTGATCATCTTTTGATCTTTCCTGCTTGAGCACCCAAACAACTTCTCACAGCACTTTCTGCCCGCGTTGTATTTCTTTTGTTCAAACTCTCTCCTTATTGCTCCTGCATACTCTCCAATCAATTTAAAGACACTTTTTAGCCGTTTCTTCCATCCCGGCATACACCTGGTGTTGTGCCGGGGTGTGGGCGGCCTTGCCTTTGCAACCCAAAAGCCTCTCTATAGCCGGTATTCTTTCTCCTTCGCTTTTCTTTGGGGAAATTTATTGTTGAAAAAAACGCTGTACGGTGTTACAGTGTTACAAGCTTACTCCGATCAGAAACGCCATCACGATCCCCGCAAATTTGTAAATTCCGGACATCGAATCGTCAACTATATATTTCCTGCCCATACGGTCGCCACCTCCCTGCAACTCATTTGTCAACAATTCCTTTTCGCGGATACGGGTTATTGGGTCTTGTCTGCCAGATATCGTCAAAGACGACACCAAAGACATTGATATAATCGCTGTGGACGTTTAACAAATTACTGATACCGGCTACCTCTGATACTACATAAAAGCGATAAAGGTTCTCATGGCCATGACGTGTTCCGTTCAATATATAGGAATCCGGATAGAATTTATCAATGACGTGGATCCTCGCACTGTAAACTGTCCCAAGGACACCTACACTGACGAAGTTCGGCAGTTCCCATCTGATAGTGTGAGCACCTTTGGTACCCTGTGTATTTTCCATTACTACGGTCTTGGCGTGCCTGAAACCAACACTGCCTGTTTCATAGTGTACATTGTCGTTAGGATCAACTGATTTACGGAAATTGGCATACGGAAACGCAGCCCAGGTTTTAGTTACGCTTTGAGGGTTAAGACCAAGTCCGGCTGGTAAGTTTGTGTAGCTTGGCGAGTCAACACTTGCCGCTGTCCTTAGATTAGGCGGGTTACTATCAAAATCGGTAGCATAACGGGTAATTACTCTAAGCTCAAAGCCGCTTCCAGCTCTGACGGTACGTGCTGCATCTTTACCGAATTTAGGGATAATCTCCCAGGCACCTCGTCCTTTACCTTCTGTGGCCTGCCAGGAGTCAATAGTTACGGCAGTATTTAAGGATTCACTGTAATTCCTGGTTGTCACTATCCAGGTATAGGTATTATAGTTTACAACCGGCATGATGCTGTTAGTGTAATTATTGTTTTGGGCTGCGGTTGTATGGTGATAAGCAACTGAGAAATTTTGACTGGTTCTTTTTTCGGCATTTAAGATCGGAATGTCAATTGCCGTGAGGGTATGCTCGACGGTTATGGCTCTCGTCTTACTTGACGTAAGCGTTCGCCTGGTTTCAGCAGTATATGCTCTCGGTAAACCCGGTGCTGTTACTTCTACACTTAGCGTGGCACTTGGAGTTGTAGGCGTATATTCAAATGCTCTTAGATAGCTCTTGTTGCTACCCGTAGGGCCGCTTGGCAATATAAATGTTTCGGTTTTTATTGCTGTCCCACTAAGCCTGTAGGTCACGGTTACCCTTTCTTCACCTACATCACGGGTGTTGGTGATCCGCACAAATGCTGTTTGCTTATTGTTACGGTAAACATGATCGTCTATAAAGGTAATATCACCCACCGTTATCCCACGGGGCAGGAATACAGTGCAACGGTCGGTAGCTGTCCATTTTTTACCGTTAGGAGCTGTAACAGTAAGTGTAAAGTTTAGGATCGGAGATGAAATTCACCTCGGCATTTTTGAAATACTCCTGGTAAATTTCCATAGCACCGTTATATCTTCTTATAGCGCCTTCCGGATCACCGGCATAATGCTTGTCAAACGGGATGTAATCGTCCAGGATAGTATCTATGCCGGTACCGTCACGGGTTTGGTAGGATTTAAGCCTTGTATGGTCCCGGGGAGTAAGCCCCTGTGTCGCTACCGCTACCGGGCCGCCAGTCAGGATATTAACCGTCCTGGTGGCATCGTCCCATTTTACTTCGGCTCCCAGTGTTTCACTGATAAACCTCAAGGGAACCATCGTCCGGCCGTTGACTATGACTGGCTTGGTGTCAAAGGTTTTCCATTCACCGTTGACTAAGGCTTTGTTATCGCCAACCTGCAGACCGATCAGGGTCCGGTTGACCATATACTGTGCCTGCTTCATCAAATTCTGCAAAGAGAAAAGGTCTTTTATTTTGTCTACGGTACTTTTTTCTTGAGTTTGGCTTTTATCGTATTCGATAATAACCATTCTGTTATCGGCACGCCATTCGACTGTAGCACCCATCTCTTCGCCTATAAACCTGATCGGCACTAATGTCCTTCCGTTTTCGTCGATAAATGGCTGCTGATCAGGGAAGAACACTCTATTGCCGTCCACACGCACGGTTACGTTTGCAGCAGAAGCCACACTTGCCACCAGAAAAATCATCACCAATACCAACAAAATTGAAACTGTCTTTTTCAACATAAAGATCATCTCCTTTTTTTTAAAGGGGACATTTTGTCCCCTTTGACGATAGTGATAGCGAGCGCATTAACTACAAGCGCTTGCCAGTATTGATGCCAAAAGCCCAAAGAGCACAACTGCCATACCGGCCATGATGACATACTCCCAACATACCACTGCCAACACTACACCTAATAATATTAATATCTCTTTCACTTCAGCTCACTCTCCTTTCTTACGTTTTACCCTGTGCTGATTCCAGCACAGGGTAAAACGTCTTTCTGTTTTGGACATTTCTTCCGGGTCGGTCCGGCTATGATGGGGATAGGATATTTACCTTGCCAGCATCCTGCCATCCCATCGACGTGCTGATAATGCCGACATTGCTTGCAGTTGCTGTAGGTCCATCTGTGTTCGTACCCCCCTGCGTAGTATTCATTTTTAGCCTGGTCAAACACTGTTGGATACATCTCATCATCTCCTTTTTTGTATTAATTTTCATTTTAAAAAACTTTTTTCAAGATAAGTGAAGGGACTTTTTCATAAATCTGACCCAATAAAAACTGTGAGTCAAGGCGATCCTTACTTGGCTCTAATGATTTATAATTGATTTTACCTATCCTGTAATTTACCGCCGATTGACCTTGATATGTTGCATAACGAATAGCTGCTTTTCTACGTGTTGGAGCTTACGCTCTTTGGCCAGGTTCTGCTCAGGTTTGTTGGCCGCACAAACAGCTTGGTTTCCATGTCCGATTATAGGTAATGGCGTTCCCTTATAATCGGACATGGAAATTAGGATTAGGCGTCAAACTCGCTTGCTATAACAACCCTGACTAAATGATCATCGACGAGAAGCTGCCCTGAGCCAGAGGCAGCCATCAAGCAGGCTGTTGCGACCTTATTCACCTTCCGTGGTATGCCTGTGCAGTACTCATGAATGATGTTCATAGCCGCTGTGGTGAAGATTTCGCCGGACGCCTTGGCTGATTCAAGATGACGTTTAATGTACTGTGTTGTCTGTCCTTTATCCATCGGCTGAAGGTGAAATCGAATGTCTATCCGCTGTGAAATAGCTTCGTTGACCTGGAGCTTCAAAGTTTCCCGCAGCTCGCTCTGGCCAATAAGGATTAGGGCGGTTCCGCTGTACGAATCCATCCTCAGATTCAGAAGAAACCGAATCTCTTCCAGCATTTCTCGGGATAGCATGTGGGCTTCATCCACAATCATTACTGGGGTTTTCTTTTCGCTTTCTGTCAAATCGGACAGCGCCTTTTGCAGTTGCCGTTTGGCATCTCCACGGTAGAACTTAGGTTTGCAACCCAGTTGGTGCAGCGCTTCCCAGTAAAAGTTCCTTGGGGTAAGGGCTGAATCCGTAAGATACAAAATTTTATGTCGATTGATATCCAGTTCTTTGGCAAAGCGTCTGATAGCCGTGGTCTTGCCGGTTCCGGCATCCCCGGTGAACACACCGAAAGCCCGTGTCTTTGCCACGTGGGCAAGTCGGCCTTGAAGTTCGCCCCAGGAATCCGTGTGCAGAAGTTCTTCAACAGGAATGTCTCGGGAAAATGGGGCTCTTGAAAGATGGAAGAAGGCTTCATACATCACTCTTCACCCCCATTTGAAAAGCGCCCAGCTTCTGCTTGAAGCGTTTTTTGTGCTCTTCCTGAAGAACTTTCAGAACTCTGGAATGGCCTGGTCCTTTGGGCGGCTCTGCAGGGGCATGGTTCTTACAGTTGAACTCCTGAATGCTCAGTTCCCGAAGTGTCTTTTTCTTCTCATGGCCTTCCCACAGCTCGATTTCAGAGATGTTGAAGGGGTCATATTTCAGCAGTACCGTTTTGCGAAGGTAGTCGATTCCAGCCTCGTAGTTCTTGCCGTTAAGGGAGAGCACACCGCTCTTATCTACCCGGCGCTTGCATTCCCAAAGGAACGCCTCTCTCAGGGTTTCAAGATTTGAAAACCGGATGGGGGATGTGTCTTTTGCGAAGGCGGATGCCGGAGTGGCTCCACCAAGTCCCTTATGGGGTTTGTGGTGATAGGATTCCGAGAGCCATGCTCTAAAATGGTGATTGAGCTCATCAATGTTCTTGGGCGATTCAAGCTGCACTTCATCGATAAACCCTTCAACAGTTCGATTGAACCTTTCAATTTTGCCCTTGGATTCTGGAGAGAATTTCTGGGTTCTAAGGTGTTTGATGCCAATTTTGGCGCATGCTAACTGCATCCAGTTCGAGATGAAAATCTTGCCGTTATCGCAGTAGAAGGTTTTGGGCACTCCACAGCGCAGAATAGCCTGTCTTAAAGCGTTTTCAAGGATTGGAAGCTTCTGATTATCGTAAAACTCTCCGTGAACCACCATCCTGGTCGCATCATCAAGGATGACCATCAGATAGGTCCGGATCTTCTTTGTGGGGTTCTTAGGATCTGGAATGTAGGGCCCATATTTGATGTCCGCCTGCCAGAGGGTGTTCCTGCCCACGCGGTTAAACCGACGTGTTCCATTTTGCCCTTCGTGCATCATGATTTCCCTACCGGAAAGGCCCCGTTCTCGTAGCTGTCTTTCCAGGGTTGAGAGAGCAACATCAAAGCCTGAGCTTTTTAAATGGGTCCGAATGACCTCTGCACTGCGCCGTGGAAGCTCTTTCCTGCAGGTTTCAGCAAGTGCCATGGCATCGGCACTGATTGCTTTTGAGATTCCCTTATCTTTTCGCTCTTTCGGGACCAAGGCATCGAAGCCGCCCGCCTTGTAAGCGCTAATCCACCGCCTGAGAGTCCGTTCTGAGATGTTCTCTTCCTGCAAAACGAAGTTTTTTCTCTGCTGTTTCTCGCATGGACTGATCTTTTCATCCGTTAGCGAGGCGATTAGGGCAAAACGCCGGAGCCCCTCTTCGCGTTTTAATCCAATTTCACTGTTTTTCATCTGCCACCACTCCTTTTTCCTGAGATAATCTCAGTGTAAAGAGTGGCCGGCGGTCAGCAAACGCAAACTGGGTGGAATCGTCTAATAAAAAATGCCCGGCTCAGGATTTCACCTTCAGGACAGGTTGGTACAAATGGTAACAGCACTTTTTTCAGTCTCTCATATGGGTTCTGTACAGGTCTGCAGAGTGACGCACAGCATTGGTTGATCATCATGAGCAACGCCTCCAAATGGCCGGTGAGAGCTGCTGACTCCACCCAAAAGCTCTTGATCCAGCGCTTGAGTGTGCTTTCTTCAGCTCCCAAACCGGGAAGACGATAGGATCTTCCTTCTGAAGCTGCACGGACAACGGCCTCAACTTCAGCGGCATGGTAATGCTTGTGGGGAATCATACCCACTGGCAGGAAGGTACAGGTTCTTTTGCAGGCTGTGCAGCGGCACCGCTGTACTCTGTGCCAAATTTTCAAGCCTTCCTCTATAACATGCCGGAGCCTTGTACCATGCCGATAAAGACGGCCTCTACAAGACGGACAGGTATGATGATTACAATTAAACCCTTGATTGTAGGATGAAGTGTATGGTAGACTCAAGATGAATTTGGGGATCCTGCATTTCAACCTGTCTCTTGCCGGAGGTGTTGTTATGTGGGATCTTTTCCTTTTTGCTTGAAGCGTATCCTAAACGGCCAGATATGTAAAGGCGAACCCGGTCATTTTGCGCGGGGCTAAACACTTTTTACAGAAAATACATCTCATAGAATATCACACATAAACAAATGATTGCGGTGCAAAATTAATCCCATAATCGGATAAGGTTTTAGGTTGTGAATATTTCTCAACTTTACCGAGGCGATAGGCCACCGCTTTGTCTTTTCCTGCAAAGTAATTATCAAAGAACACCTTACTAATTCCGGCATATTCAGCGGTTATACTCCAGACTGTATTGGGATTATCTTCTATTATTCCGATAACTTCTGCCTCTGCAACTACCTGCATAACCGGAGCAGTCGCATAAATAATAATTTTATCCACTTCGGATTTACAGCGTACTTTTCTATATTCAACGCGCTTTGTGCCAAGCAGTATATTTTTTACATGCTCAGGATTAATCGATAATAACATTTGACACATCTATATCACCTTCCATAAGTAAAGTTTTAAACTGCTCAGGAGAAACTCTATTTTCTGTTGGATATACGCTCGGGGCAAAATAACCGTTAGAACTTAGCCAAGCATGATTGATATTGTGTCCCTCCCCGAAGAAGCCATAATATAGCATCTCTATGATAACCAGATTCTTTTCATTCTCATATTTAATCTTTATTTCATTTTCATCATATACAGATTTATTGCTTATTCTTCTTAGCAGATCTTCAAACGTAATTAAGCTTCGATTTCGTTCCTTTGCAATAATCACATCTGTTACAATGCAGTAAGAGGTCAGGCATGACTTATATGTTGGCTTTTGACCATCATCTTTTGTATATCGGCGATATATTAATATCGGTTCTCCGACTTTATAATGTGGGCGATGGTATGGAGAATCAATATATATTTTACTAATTCCATTTGCTACTGAAAGAGCCACCTGTTCTTGAATCGTGTTCTTCAACTCCGAATAGGGAAAGAGTGTATCGTGATAAACATCGTTGACAAGTAGGTACCCGGCCTTTTCAAATTCCGGATTAATAAATGGGAATGATTTATATGGATCGCTGTAATCAAGGTGTTTTCTGCTTTTAAGATAAACACCCTCGTCATTTTCATTGTAACCGACCATTTGGAAGGCTATTACAGTGACTTATCCGAGGTCACTTTTTGCCAAAATAAGCTTTTTGGGGTTGAACCATTTATTAATTCATTTAATAAGTAGCAAGAACCGATTATAATATAAAGGAGCTCTATCGTGATCAATCCCATCACGATTCTTACGGCGTTCGGCTATAACAGCTGGTTCCTCGGTAAGTAGAATAATTCCCTACGGCTTTAAATCGAGAAAGGTTTGCAGATGAATCCTTTGGACCTGGCCTTGAGCATTTAATAAGCAAAAGTGCCCATCAAGCAGGTAGAATTTTTCTGACCCCCTTATTCTTTTGATGGCCGACAATAAATAGTCTTGGTTATCATCGATATCCCGAATCAACTTATTCTTTTCAAATCGTTCTTTTTTAAGTTCAGAAATAAGCATACTTGCTGAATATGCGTTGAGGCCCAATCGTCTCTTGACCTCTTCACAAAAGTATGACTTGCCAACACCGTGAACACCGCTAATAAAAATCATAATATCACCTTAGCAAAATATATGTACCTCTTAACGTAGTTCTGAAAGCTAGACCAATCCTAGACCTCTTTTAATTGCAGCAAATCCTCAAGCAACTCATACCCACGATCATTGAAGATATAGGTCCGCTCTTCACTCTTTGTCTTTACATGGATCACGCCCATAACCTGTCCCGCTTTTTTCTTAAATGTCATCGGTAAATCACCAAAATATTCTGAGCCATAGGATTCATGAATAAAGTCCTGTTTATTGAGGTGAATAGTACGAATGAAATTAAGAATGTTGAATTTAATCTGATCTTCAATACTTAAGTTTCCAGCTTTACTCATCTTTTTTAATTCTATCTCCGAATACTTCATGTATTCCCCCACTATTAAACGGGCTTTGTTTAGATAATATCTTTTTATTTCTTGCGATATTTGTCCTCAATGATCGTATATCTGTCATGGTTGATTTTGTCCCACTGTGTTTTCTTATAGGCGATACACTTCAGTCGTTCGTTAATCCATTCCGGATCATATTCTCTAAAGCCCTGTCCGTCCGCCCATGCCATCATTTCTTCGTGTTCTGGATGCTTCTCGTCCCGGTAAGCTTCTAAAAATTCATAGAATCCAGGAACGCCACCTACATCTTCCGGGGGAGCTGTTTCTGCGCCATCAAGTAGCGTGGGGTAACCAAAGTAATAATCATCCACGATATCTTCTAGCTTGATGGTAAACTGCCAATCGTCCCCGAAGTCATAACGGTAAAGAATCTCTTCATGTTTCTCGATGTAATCATCAATCTTTAGACCCTTAGGTTTCCGCACTTCCGCTTGAAGTCTTTCTTGGTAAGCTTTTTCAAACTCAGCATGCTCAGAAGGCATTGTCCTCAGTCTTTCCTCATATGCTTTTCGATTCTTTTTGAAATGAAGATGCTCCTGGTAGGCTTCCTCATCGTTGGTTACCCTGATATTTTCTTCTTGCAGATCGAACTCATAGAGATGATAATCTCCGGCAGGATAGCCGCTTTGAAAATTTGTAACTGTCTGAATCACATCATGCAGCCGGTTAAATGTGGCGCCTGCTGGCATGATGACTCGTCTCCAGATAAGGGGATCTGAGTGTTTAAGTTTGATTTTTATAATATATGCCTTCATGGTTTGTTCTCCTGACTTTTTATTTAGTTGATTGGAGCTTGTAGATCATTGGCGTAGCCCTACATCTTACGCTTCCTCTGCAGTTTTCTTTGCCTGCTGCTCCATGTACTCTTCTCGGATCTGTGACAATGTCTTTCCGCTTTCTTTATGTACTGCAAAAACATAGGTCTGAACGCTGGACCAACCATAGATTTCTTTTAACCATACCTGCATGGATTTTTCTTTGCCATCAACCATGACACTACCATTCGCCAGGAGTTTTCCTTCATCCTCTCTGCCCTTTGCAATAATGCTCCCCCAGTTCAAATTCGCTACGATATTTTTCAATGTAAGGCGCATAGACTTTTTTAACAAGATCATCCGGGCTCTCTATAGTGGCATAGCTGGCAGCGTAACGAATAGCTTGAAATTCAAAGGACCTCTCACCCCGTCTTAGGCTAATTCGGGAATCCGTCATATTAGTCGCATTTGTGATCCCGACCATTATAGATAATCAAGGCAGCATACTACTTTAAAATATCCCTGTTTTCTACTTAAACAGCTTCCTCATTGCTCTTCCTGTTGCCTTGCCAGCTGTTCTTCTCCCTACCCTCTTCGCCATTTTTGTCGGACTGCCGCTAGTAATGGCAGATAAATCTCCCAACAGCTTGGCAATTTGATACAGGATTCCCCGCGTCTTGCTGATTGACAATGCTCTCACCTCCGGTATGATGATTTACAAGAAAGTCGTTCTACTCTTTACTTTCCGCCGTATCTATTACTTCAAATTTAACAGGATGCAACTTTTGCTAAAGGTCGTTAATAATACATTCAATTCTCTCCTCAATAAAGATATCAAGAGCGTTATCGGGCATCTCGTCCATCCGGGCCCAGGTTAGTATATCAGAAGGCAGCAGGTGTGAAGACAACGCATTCTCAAATCCCTGGCAATCATAATCCTTAAGATAATCCACCGGATTTTTATCACTAATCCGGAGGTTGGTTATCTGCGTTAGATACACAATATTCATCAGGCTATTACTGTCAAGCCGATTAGCACCTTTGTTGTTTTCAATATAGTTTAATGGAAACACATGATGAAGGTTCGGCTTGTCCGTAAGAATATAATAAACATCTGATAATACGCTGCGGTTGGGATTTGCCCAATCTCTTGGATCCCGGCTGGCAAACAATGACAAAATGGCCCTTGACAACCTACCTTTAGAGCTGTAAGAAGCAGTCCTGAGGCTGTTTTTATCAATCAAGAACCTGTCGAATACTGGGTTTCGACCTTCTTTCTTCTCCTCCAAAAAGTTGATATGTTTCCAAAGGTGAGTTGTGTTGCTCAGCAAATCATCTCTATGGAAGCTGTAATACCAGAAGTACTTGTTGATGAAACTGTAATCTGGTTTGTGATTTTCAAAAAAATAAAATGCTACAGTCATATAAAAGTACCTTAAAGGTATTAACTGGGGACCTTTAAGCCTTAGGTGGTTCTCAAAGAAATCAAATGTCTTTAATATGGCAACTTTTGCTCTATCCCAAACTTTTTCAATCTGTTCTGCCCTAACATTATTGAGATATCTATCTGTAATATTTGATACTCCGGAGTTATCTATTGTTTTATAAATAAGCACTGCCAGTATTTGCAAATATGTTAAATCATCAATTTGCATATAATTACTTTGGTTCATGGATCTAAAATCATTGATAAGCTCTCTGAGATAAAATCCTTTAACATCATGGTTTGCAGTCCTAAATGTTTTTGCAACCACTATGTCAAAAATATTTAAGGGCCTACCTGCCTGATTAATTCTTTCAAATATCTGGCATACCTCAGAAACCTGAATACCTTTCAGTTCAATTAGAGAAATTCTGTAATTATCCAGCACTTCCTTAATTTTGCGCAGCTGTACCATTACGGGGTGGTCGTAGTCCTTATAATCTTCTTCTGTGTTTTGGACCAGGCTTCTTTCCACATCTCCAAAGCTTTCCTTGATCTTTTTCAGCTTAAGGATTAATCCTTGTTCATATCTTTTTTTCCGCTGAAAGTTGGCTTTAATTCTGCCGTTGTCATCATCTATTTCTTCCCAGAATAAAAACCTCTTTTTGTAACTTTCATCATCGATCTCGTCAACATCTTCAACAGTCAAGTCGATATAAAGTGTTGGATCAAAATCCTTTTTACCTTCTATTTGCCCTCCATAAATTGAAGTCAGCAAAGAGGTTGTCCTCTGCTGGCCATCTAATATGTATTGATACTCCACTCTGTTAAAATCATCGTCACTTATAATATGACCGCCTATTTCCCTATGATTCTGCAGTTGTAGGTCTGTCTTCCAGATTAACACGCTCCCCAGCGGATAAAATTTGTAGATGCTATCCCACAGTTTTTTAACATTTTCTTTTTCCCAGACAACTTCTCTCTGGAAAGTGGGAATCTGATAATTTCTTTTGAGCAAATCCTCAAGATAAGAATAAATACTTTTGTCAGTAGGCTTAATCCTATCTGAGTAATTCATGAGATATCTCCCCTCCCCAATAAAACGTTCAATCATTGGTATTGCCCACTTTTCTACTTCCAGCCATTCAACAAATGCTTCCGTTTCTATCCAACTTCTTCATACAGATTTTCCAGTTAATTTTTTCCACATCACTCATCCTTGGTATCAACAGAACAATTGCCGGCTGAATCATAGTTCTAACTCATTCAACAGATCCCGCAGCTTTTTCAGCTCCTCCGCTGACAGGGTAACCCCTTTACCCATCTTGGCAATGATCCGGCGCCCAGTCGCGCAGATCGTACTTGGGTTCCCGGTCATTCCAGCTGATTAGGTTCAATTCCTTTAACCAACCTTTAGATGACTCTGAAAGAGTGCCTATGTTTTTCTTGATTTCGAATTTAATGTCTGCCATAACATCACCTTATTTAAAATGCCCTTATCATATTTTGACATCGCCCGTATACTGTTCGCCTTTGGTATTATAGGTTAAGTTGAACACCATATCTGATAACCATTTTTTAAATGACGGATTATCGTTAAACTGTTTGAAAAGCTCCATATTATCAGCCATCATATTCATAACTGCTTTCTTCAAAGCTCTCACACTTTCTATCCTTGCGTTTTGTTTGTCCGAATTCTTCATGGCATTTTGATAAGCAACATCTTTTGAAACTGCGGCAGGTATACCAGCTATATGCCTTTTTACCTGGTCTTCATCATTCCAATTAATATTCCCCCACATATCGTGGAAGCTTCCCAGGATGCTGCTCAGCAGATCCATCTCCGGCTCACTAACTCCGCCACCACCGTTTGTTGGCACTGGATCAACCGAATACTCGGATTGCTCTTCTAATAAAATTGACATTGTTTGCTTAATCTCTGCTCGATAACTGTCCAAATCTACCGCTTCAAGGATCCCTTTGGATAAATCTTCTTCAACCGGCGAGGGAAGCTTTGGAATAAGCAGATTTAAAAACAGGGCCAATTTCTCCCATGCAGGATTTCCATAGGGCAAAATAGCTCCCAAGAAACCATAAGTCCTTACAAATGCTTTTGCATTTCCTTTAAAGTTAACTTGCTCGTCTTCACCTAAGTTTTCATAATTACCTACACAGGCATCAAGAATAGGGTCTAATCGATCTCGATCGGCATCACTTAGATAGAGTTCAACCAAAGTATCCACATGGTAATCCGTATAAACCTGGTGCTGCTGCATTTCAGCTATTAGATCATATAGCTTGTTCGGATCTGTTTCGTCTGAGAGGATGGTTGTTGTATAATACCTTTCAAAGGCAATCTTAATCGTCTCTGTATCGTTGGCAAAATCAAGAATAAATACATCTTTTTTGCCGGGGTGAGCCCTGTTTAACCTGGAAAGAGTCTGGACTGCTTTAATATCCGAAAGCATTTTATCCACATACATGCTGTGCAAGAGAGGCTCGTCATAGCCGGTCTGAAATTTATCTGCCACTACCAAAAATCTATAGGGATCTTTCTTGAATTCTGCTTCAATTTTATTGCTTGGAAATCTGTTTATTGATGATTCAGTCATCATCTTGCCCTTATATTCCTTTTCCCCTGAGAAAGCTACTATCGCTTTATATTGGCTTTTCCTCTTTTCAAGGCACTTAGTGATAGCATAATAATATTCAATAGCTCTTTCAATACCGCTTGTGACAACCATAGCACGGGCCTGACCGCCGATTTTCCCCCTGGCAATCACCTGATTATGGAAATGGTCGACTATAATTTCGGCTTTCTGTTCAATAGCGTAAGCATTTGATTCCACGTAGTTGTGGAGCTTCTTTTGCGCTTTCTTTTTGTCAAATAGAGGATCATCCTCAACGATTTTAGCAATTCTGTAATAGCTCTGAATCGGTGTGTAGTATTTTAGCACATCCAATATAAACCCTTCCTGGATGGCCTGTTTCATGGTATAGATATGGAATGGTTTATGTTGCACTTCAGCCCCGCTGGGTACAGGAACACCGAACATTTCCAGGGTTTTATTTTTTGGAGTTGCCGTAAATGCAAAATAGCTGGCATTCTTGAGCATCTTGCGCCCTTCCATCATTTTTATGATTTTATCTTCTACTGTTTCTTCATCATCAATGGCGTATTCTCCGGATAGAGCCATATTAAATTTTGCCGACATACTGCCACTCTGGCTGGAATGTGCCTCATCTATAATAATGGCAAACTTACTGCCCTTGTGTTCCGTGCCGATTTCGTTCAATATGTAAGGAAATTTGTGGACGGTTGTTATGATGATCTTTTTACCTGATGTAATAAGTTTTTTTAAATCGCCGGAACTTTCCGCATGCCCTACCGTATTTGAAACCTGCATAAACTGTTTTATGGTATTCTTTATCTGCTTGTCTAAATTGATCCTGTCTGTTACGACAACAACGGAATCAAAGATGTTTCTGCCATTCTTCTCCAGACCAACCAGCTGGTGGGCCGTCCAGGCAATAGAGTTAGACTTGCCGCTTCCCGCACTGTGTTGAATTAGATATTTCAGCCCGGCACCGTTTTGCCTGGCATCGGCAAGGAGTGCCGCGACTACAGAAAGCTGGTGGAATCTTGGGAAGATCTGCGTATAGGTCTTTTTCTTGGTTTGTTCATCTTCTTCCACTACTACCTGGGCATAATTTTCGATAATATTGGCAAGCTCGCTTTTTAAGAAAATGTCTTTCCACAAGTAATCTGTCTTAATTCCATTAGGATTGGGGGGATTACCAGCGCCTCCATTATGCCCCTTGTTGAAAGGTAAAAACCAGGATCTCTTACCTTCAAGCTTGGTGCAGAATTTGATCTCATTGTCATCTATCCTGAATTCCCGCAGAAATTATACCTATGTTGGCACAGCAACTCCCAGTGACTCGTAGAGACCCATTTGTTTCTTAGTCATCTCGCCGATACGGTGCTTGCGGCCTGGCTGTTCAAAGCGTTCAATAACATCCAGTTCATC
>JAUSPN010000059.1 GCA_030656555.1 Candidatus Desulfaltia sp.
TTTGATTTTTTAAGCTAAAGGCTAATTGCTAAAAGCTAACTGCTAACAATCTTCGATTTAAAAATATTGGTGCATAGCAGTTGCCCGGCGCTCCAAGAAAAATAACCCTGAACCTCTGAACCGTGAACCTGTGAACGGTTACGCATTTAGCTTATACTCTTAAATTAACTATCGAACGGGACACGGATAAAGGATATCTGCGGGCCATTTTTGAAAGGAGATTAAAGTCTACTTTATCCAGTTCCAACTCATCCTGGGCCGGAATCATTCCGCGGTAATAGAGGGTATCCAGAATTGCCTTTTCAGGTGATGCCATGTAAAACCTGTCCCGGTAAGTAAACCCAAAAAAAAGCGAAGGGGTGATCCTTGAAAATTCAATAGTGATTCCCTGATACTGAATATTTCGTTTCTTGCCGACAGAGGTGCTTAGAGTTACAACGGTGCATACCATGGGAGACTGCAGGGTGATACCATGATAATTCAATGCCCATTCGCAGGAGATGTAGGCCGGCGGTTTTAAAAAACATGCTGTCTCCTCCACGCCTGGAAGGCCGCAGAGAAAGGAATTGATATAGTTTCCCCGATTAATACGATAGATTAATCCTTTTTTAACTGCCCGTGATAAAAACGTACCCGCATGAGAAGTCAATTTTTCTGCATCCTGCTTGCGAAAAAGTACGGGAAGGAGTTTCAAACGCTTAAGTGTTGATCTTTCTTCGTTCATAATCTTTAAAATATTCGGTCATCCCCTGATTTAAAAGGTCTGAGGTGACTTCCCTCAGGGTAGCGATGAAATCGCTAAAATTTGCTTCCTGATACATGGCGATGATATTTTGTGGCAAAAAACGGGGCAAATCTCTTTTTAAGGCCTCTATGATGCTTGAGGTGGATTCCCCCTGTTGAAAGTAAGATGCTCCTCTGGCCGGAACAAAAGGAGCTTGATACATAACAAGTTTTTCCCTGACCTTGATCCACGTTGGGGCTGCTTTTAGTTGTTTTTTTATCCACCAGATATCATAAATATCCCTCCCTTTGAGGTATCTTCTTTCGTAGAGAGCCCTGATTTTATCAGACAGGATCTCCTCGGGAGTTTCTGCTAAGATGATACTGCTTGAGTATGGAATTATCAGCTTTCCGCTGGTGACCAGTCCTGCAACTGACGGCAGATCCCTCAGAATAAATTTTCGAAACTGCGGTTTTTGGCCGGGCGCTAAAAATTCGAACTCTAACTTTACAGCGATTCTTTCACGTTGAGTTTCAGGTCGATATATAAAAAACATCCTGATTGCTTCTTTCCGACCGCTTTTACGTCTATGTTCTGATTTTCCCGGACCAAACTGGGCGATACAGGCCATTTGGGTTTTTTGAAATGTCCCGGCTAAGATGTTTTCCACATCTTCCTTGGGCAAGTCGGTTACAAAATCGAGATCTTCCGAAAACCTCATTCCGCCATAGACCCATCTTAATGCTGTTCCGCCCTGAAAAATGATACGATCTGATCCGGATTGAGCGTAAAGGTTGTCCAGTAAAATCAACTGCAGCAACTCCGATTTTTTTGTCTTTATTTCGTTATACATAGACGACACCGTTGTAATAATTGATTGCGATAGTATACAGTTTTGTATAATATCGTCAACAATAAATCTCTGCACGAATCAAGCCGTTCAAGACCATCCACCTTCCCACCTTCAGTCTATCCACCTGAGTAGTGGAGGAGGCGAGCGAGCTCACACTAAATGGCTCGCTCGCCTCCCCAACATCTCTAACTTGGGAATGTACCAGTTACGATTTTGCGGGGAGCTTCAAACCATGAGCGCTCTAAACAATGTGCCGTTTATACAGGTCTGCCTGGAGCCCAATGTTGCGTCAATGCAGAAACGAAATGCATACAGAATATCAGCGCGCCGGCTTTTCGGGCAAAACGATCTTTGATGAGGGGCTACGTTTAAATGTTCTCGTGGAAGAGGGAATTGTAAAGCTGTAACTTTTCGTCAGGATTTGTAACTTTATATCAAATATCCAGTGCCTCTCTGGGGGATTGACAAAAAGAAAAATATTGTATATTAATTATACTATACGATGATTCACGCATAGAGGAAAAAAATATGGCAAAAACAGCAATGACTCACGCAAGACTTACACCAGAAATAAAAGAAAAAGCTGAAGCTATTCTTCATGATTTGGGCATCACCGTTTCTGGGGCATACGAAATGTTTTATCGACAGATTATTGCCCACGATGGGCTTCCATTTGAGTTACAGTTGCCCAATGAGAAAACTATTAAAGCAATGAAAGAGGCCAGAGACGGTAAGGGGAAGAAATATCACAACGTCAAAGCCATGTTTAATGATATGGGTATTTGATGCTTCCAATTCGCCCTACTACCCAATTCAAAAAGGATTTCAAAAAAGCCGCCAAACAAGGCCGGAATTTGGATAACATTCAATGGACCCTTGAGAAATTGGCCACACCTGAACCTTTGCCACAACCATTTAAAGACCATAAACTCAAGGGAGTGTGGCGGGATTTCCGAGAATGTCACATAGAACCGGATTTATTGTTAATTTATACTATAACTGATTTCGAACTAAGGCCAACACGCCTCGGAACTCATTCCCAATTATTTGGTTGAACGTTGGAAGATTGCTCGATCTCCCTATTCCCCCTCCTGACTTCTGACCTCTGTCTTTTCCTGATACCATAGGTTCCCCTCGTCAGAAACGCAATGCATACAGAATGTCAGCGCGCCGGCTTTTTATGTTTTTTTCCTTATCATCCTGATTATCCTGTATATCGTGCCTGCCCCGTAGGTCCGGCAGATCGTACGGTGTCAAAAAAAGGTGAAAACAACATGACGCATCTTTACGAAAGCCCCTTTTTATTCGAATAAATCTGTATGTGTTCCTGTTCGTATGAGGCAAAGTTCGCCTCCTTCTATGCGATAAACGAGCAACCAGTCAGGCTCAATATGACATTCCCGGCAGTCCTTTAAGGTGCCTTTTAGTTGATGATCTTTATTTTGCGGCGGCAGTTTTTCAGCGTTGGCCAGTCGCTTAATAATATCTTTCAACTTGTTGACATCTTTATGGCGTTTGATTATCCGATTAACGTCCCTTTTGAACTGTGTGTCACGTCTGATTGATCTCATTATATCATATTCCAAGATCATCAAAAAGCTCTTTAGGTGTGGAAAATGCCTTCCCCTTACCTTGTCTGGAATTCTCAATAGCTTTCATGGTTTTTTCGTTGGGAACGTGAAGTTCAAAAGGCAGCCCGCGTTGGGCAATAACCTGCCGGTAAAACAATTCAAATGATGTTGAAATTGACAATCCCAGGCTCTTGAGTATTTTCTCAGCCTCTTTCTTGATCTCGGGCTCTATTAATGCTCTGGCGCTGGCAATTTTCTTTGATCCCATATTACCCTCCTTTATTGACATTATAGCATATAATATGCTATAATAATTAAAAGTCAAGCAAAGGATTGAATGCGAAGATGCTGAGCTTAGCGCCCTTTGGACGAACATTTTCGTGCCTACCCCGCCTGACCCGTAGCTCCAGTAGATGGTACTGGGGTAGGTCCGGCAGATCGTACGGAGTCAAAAAACGGTGAAAACAACATGGCTTTGGTGAAAATCGCTGGTTTTATTGTTATGGCCGGAAGGATCCTGAAGGATATAAACCCATCTGGTTAAAAAAGATATTGCGCATAACCTCTTGTAATTAAGAAACCATGCAGCTATATATTGCAAAATAACACACGGCAAAATAATATGGCATATTAATTGCTTCAGGGTAATGCAGGCTTATATTAAACTAAACAAATTTATCCCGTACGCCTCGCAGGGCAATTTAACCGGGGAAAACAAAAGAAAGGAGAAAGATTATGTTACAAAAACTTAGAGGCAACAATCAAAAAGGTTTCACACTCATCGAGCTGATGATCGTTATTGCGATTATCGGTATCCTGGCCGCTATCGCTATCCCGAACTTTCTGTCATACAGGACAAGAGGTGCGAATGCCGCTGCTAAATCCGAAGCAGCTAATTATGCACAATCGGCTCTGGCACAAGTTGCGGATAGTGGCACTGACACTACTTTTAGTTCCACCAATCTACCTACAGGTTTTACTAAAAACGCTGATGTAAAAATGGTAGGAACAGACTTAACAATTACTGCGGCCGGCGTAATAACATCCGGCCAAACATTTGTGCATGCTAATGGAACGGTAACTTATACGATTACAAGCACTGGCGCAGTAACTCCATAATATCTGTTGAGTTAATTAAAGATTTAAAATAAAAAGGGGGGCATAAAAGCCCCCCTTTTTTGTTTTTATAATGTTTTTTTTACATGCTGGCTATAGAATTGGAGAGCTTTCAATTCATCAAAATTACATCACGTATAAACATAAAATTCTTATGCAAAACCAAAAAAAGCTTTTAATTATATTTATATTAATTCTATTGACTCTGGTCGTTTACTGGCAGGTTAAAGATTTTAATTTTGCCGGATATGACGATGAATTATATATTACCGAAAATTTACATGTTCAATCAGGTCTTACATGTGAAAGCATAAAGTGGGCTTTTACTACCTTTCATGCAGGAAACTGGCATCCAGTTACATGGCTCTCCCACATGCTGGATATTGAGCTTTATGGATTAAATCCCATGGGGCATCATTGGACCAATTTACAGTTTCACATAGCCAACACACTGCTGCTTTTTTTCATTTTACAACAGATGACTGGGGCGATCTGGAAAAGTGCTTTTGTGGCCGCCCTTTTTGCCTTACACCCTCTTCATGTTGAATCTGTTGCATGGGTATCGGAACGTAAAGATGTTTTAAGCGCTTTCTTTGGAATGCTGACAATTTCAGTTTATATAATCTATGTAAAAAAAAGAAATCTCTTAAGATATTTTCTGGTATTTATATTATTGTCATTAGGACTTATGGCTAAACCAATGCTGGTTACATTGCCATTTGTTTTGCTTTTGCTTGATTTCTGGCCACTTGAGCGATTAAAATATTATTTCCACCACCAATCATCCGGTTTTCAATCATTAAATTTGTCCCGCCTTATTTGGGAAAAAGCTCCTCTTTTTATCCCTGTGGCAATCTCCTCTGTTTTGACAATATTAGCCCAGAAGGATGCCGGAGCTTTATATACTTTTGAAGCGCTGCCAATTACAACTCGAATCGCCAATGCTTTTGTTTCCTATGCAGGCTACATAATCAAAACAATATGGCCCCAAAACCTTGCGGTTTTTTATCCCCATCCATTTGGGACACTGTCTTTATGGTATGTCTTTTTAGCGGCTTTGGCTATTGCCGTAATATCCTTTTTTTCAATACGTTTGTTCAAACAACATCCATACGTGGCAGTTGGATGGTTCTGGTATCTTGGGACACTTGTTCCGGTAATCGGACTTATACAGGTGGGCGCCCAGGGCATGGCAGACAGATATACATATATTCCCTTGATAGGGCTTTTTATCATTGTTGCGTGGGGGATTTCAGATCTTCTGAAAAAATGGCATTTTAATAAGATTGTCCTTGCCGTATTTGCCATCATACTAATTTCCGTTTTTTCAACACAAAGTTATTTTCAGATAAAACACTGGAAAAACAGCACCAGTCTCTTTGAGCACGCGGTTAAAGTAACAGACAATAACTGGTTGGCTTATAATAACCTGGGATTAGCTCTGATGCGTGACGGCAAATTAAATGATGCTGTTTTTTATTTTAAGGAAACATTGCAAATCAGACCTAATTTTTTAAAAACACTTGATAATCTTGGGATAGCTTTATACCGGCTTGAAAAATTTGAAGAAGCTTTATTTTATTATTCAAAGGCGCTTACGATAGACCCCAAAAACGCAGGAATCCATAACAATACAGCCAATGTGCATACAGCCCTTGGAAAACTTGAAAAAGCAGTGCAGCATTACAAAAAAGCGATTCTGATAGATCCTGAATTTGCTGAGGCTCATTATAATCTTGCAAATGTGCTGGTAACTCAGGGAAAGCTTGAAAAAGCTATTCTGCACTATGAATCAGCCATAAAAAAAGATTCCGGACATAGCAATGCTCATTATAATTTAGGTTGTATATTATTAAATCAGAAAGAATATAAAGAGGCATTAACTCATTTTGCAGAGGTTATTAAGATTAACCCTGATTATAAACAGGCATATAATCAGATAGGAATTATTTTATTACAACGGGGAAAAATCAAAAAAGCCGAAAAATTCTTTTCCAAAGCTGTCCAAATTGATCCCGGTTATAAGGAAGCTATAAACAATCTTTTGATTTTAAAGCAAATGACGCAGCAGGATGAAAAATAACAGTAAAACAAAACATAATTTTCTCCGCAACAGGCGGCAGGAGATTATTATATGCTTGGTTCTCATTACCGCAACCCTTGCTGTATACTGGCAGATAACAAACCATGAATTTATAAACTATGATGACGGGCTTTATGTAACTGAAAATTTCCATGTTCAGGCAGGTCTTACATTTGAAAGTATAAAATGGGCTTTTACAACCTTTCATGCATCAAACTGGCATCCACTGACGTGGCTCTCCCACATGCTGGATATTGAGCTTTATGGATTAAATCCCATGGGGCATCACTGGACTAATCTACAGTTTCATATTGCAAACACACTGTTGTTGTTTTTCATCTTTTTTAAGATGACCGGAGCGCTCTGGCGAAGCGCTTTTGTGGCAGCGCTTTTTGCCTTACACCCGCTTCATGTGGAATCAGTAGCATGGGTGGCTGAACGAAAAGATGTTTTAAGCGCTTTTTTCGGGATGCTGACAATTTCAGCTTATATAATATATGTAAAAAAAAGGAGTCTCTTAACATATTCTTTTGTATTTATATTTTTGTCATTAGGGCTTATGGCAAAGCCAATGCTCGTTACATTGCCATTTGTTTTGCTTTTGCTTGATTTCTGGCCGCTTAACCGTCTTAATTTTGCATTAAATCAACCGTCCGCTTCTCAAAATTCAAACTTGATACCTCTGATACTGGAAAAAACGCCTCTTATTGTTCCGGTAGTTATTTCATCTGTCTTGACTATTATTGCCCAGCAGAGCGTTGCTTTGAAAACTCTCGAATCTTTTCCATTGCAAACACGTATAGCCAATGCTCTAATTTCCTGCATAAGCTATATTGGTAAATCAATATGGCCCTCACGCCTGTCGATTTTTTATCCATATCAAGGAGATTTCATATCTTTGTGGTATGCTTCTGGAGCTGTCCTGATGATTGCAAGTTCATTATTTATTGCGGTCATTACATCAAAAAAATACCCGTACATTACAGTAGGCCTGCTCTGGTTTCTTGTAACTCTTCTTCCTGTTATTGGAATTATTCAAGCTGGTGACCAGGCAATGGCCGACAGGTACACTTATATACCCTTGACGGGAATTTTTATTATATTCACATGGGGTGGTTCAGATCTTCTAAAAAAATGGACTAACAAAAAGATTGTTCCTGCTATTCTTGCAATATCAGTCCTTTTAGTGTTAACAGCACAAAGCTTTCTTCAGGCAACTCTCTGGAAAAACAACATTACCTTATTTGAAAATGCCATTAAAGTAACGGAAAACAACTGGCTTGCCCACAATAATTTAGGCATAGCATTATTTGGTGAAGGCAAATTCGATAAGGCCATTTATCATTATAAAAAAGCTCTAAATATAAAGCCTGATAGCGTTGGCGCTATTAAAAACCTTGGTGCCGCAATGTTTGACAAGGGTAATCTTAAAGATGCTTTTCAGTATTTTAACAAAGCCATTGTGATAAATCCTGAGGATTTTGATGCTTACTATAGGATTGGACGTATTATGGAAAGACAAGGCAAATTTAATGAAGCAATGCGCAATTTTGCCGAAGCCATACAAATAAATCCAGATTATGCTCCGGCTTATAACGAGATGGGAATTATACTTGCTCAAAAAGGAAAACTGCAAAAATCCAATGATTTTTTTTTAAAAGCAATACAGATCGAACCTGATTTCAAGGAGGCCAGAGATAATCTTTTGATTTTAAAGCGACTAATGCAGCAGGATGAAAAATAACATGAAAACAACATATAATATAGATAATTATGAATCATTCCAATGCTAACCGCTTTCAGGATTTTTTTGAATAAAGCAAATATACTCTTCTGAAAAACCATCTATACAATTACCGCCTCCGGAAAATGGCTGTAGAAAAAAGCCTGCGGCACGAAAACATAAAACTGATATTAGAGGTGGGCCAATCGATTTTATATGTTGCCTGTATGGTTGGATGCGAGAATTATGCCCCGTTCTTTGGCGGCAGTATTGTTGATTAAGGCAAAAAAGAATGGTAATTAATTATATTTTGGCACTAAATCACACGGATAATCGGAGCCTTTTTCAAAGGTATCTGTGTGACGATTTAAAAATTTATTTTGGGCTTAACTGTTTAAAGGCTTTAATAAACAAAAAGGCAGCGAAACCGGAGTTCATAATTTTATGTTAAAAGATAAAAAAATTATTGTTGTTATGCCGGCCTATAACGCGGAAAAAACCCTGCGCAAAACTTATGACGAGGTTATGAGCCAGGGTGTTGTTGATCTGATAATTCTGGTTGATGATGCAAGCGACGATGAAACTGCTGCAATTGCAAAGAGCCTGCCGCATACTAGAGTTTTTGTTCATGAAAAAAATTGCGGTTATGGAGCAAACCAGAAGACTTGCTATCGTATGGCCCTGGAAGAGGGCGGTGAAATTGTTATAATGATTCATCCGGATTATCAGTATACTCCGAAGCTGATTCCGTCCATGGCTTACATGATAGGTAATGGTCTGTATCACTGCGTGTTGGGTTCCAGGATCCTTGGAGGGTATGCTTTAAAAGGCGGAATGCCTGTGTGGAAATATATAGCGAATCGATTTTTGACGTGTGTGGAAAATATTCTTATAGGCGCCAAGCTTTCCGAATATCATACCGGGTACAGGGCTTTTTCGCGGGAATTGCTTGAGCGGTTGTCACTTGATGCTAATTCAGATGATTTTGTCTTTGATAATCAGATGCTGGCTCAGATCGTCTGGCTTGATTATACAATTGCAGAGGTCAGCTGCCCGACAAGCTATTTTGCCGAGGCTTCATCAATAAATCTGCAAAGAAGTATAAAATACGGTTTTGGATGCCTGCATACAGCCTTGACATTCCGGCTCGCAAAAATGAATTTTATTACTTCCAGATTATTTCCTTAGAAACCTTTTTGTGTTGGTAAAATAAAAGCAGTCGGAACATAAAATAATAGTTGACTTGTTATTCTCAACTCGTTAAAAAAGCCGGAATTAAGCCCGGTCCGTGTTTTGCTGTTGTGTGAGTAAATGTAGCCTCCCAATGCCACGGACCGGGCCTTTTTTTTGAGAGTCTCACATTATATTAAATTTTTTTCGATATTCACTGATTTCAATAATCGGTGGCCTCTCAACCCCTTTAATTTTAAAAATATCCGGCTCATATTTGTTTCGTACAAAATTATATTGAATCATCTCATCGAAAATCTCTTTATTTAAATTTACTATTCCAAGCTTTTCAATGCGGTTGCAAAAGGTTTTAAGGATAACAAACGCCATCTTTCCCAAAGCTTTTGTATCCTGATTTCTATGGACCCGCCTGTCAAGATCAACCTGAGCGATTACATCCAGCCCCCATTTCTCATAAATATCGAGAAGCATGCTCGTTTCAACACCATAACCGACAGGGAAAGGTATTTTTTCAAAAACTTCCCGATAGCCTGCATATTCTCCGGAAAGCGGCTGCATAATCTGTGTAAGTTCCGGGAAAAACAGCGACAGCAAGGGCCTTATAACAAGCTCTGTAACTCTGCCGCCGCCGGTGGGCCTGATTTTGCTTGTACCTGTAGCGATCGGCCTGTCGTAAAAGGCCTTGGAAAATTTAATATTATCGAAAAGAATCAGGGGGCCGACAAGGGCGTAAACAAATCTGTGGTGAATATTTTTTATATCAGCATCAAGATATACAATAATATCACTGTTTGTAATATAAAGAGCTTTCCACAGATTTTCACCCTTTCCTTTGAACGCTTCAATGTCCGGCAGAATATCGGTTGCCTTATAAACCTCAGCGCCGTATTCTCTTGCAATTTTTCTTGTGTTGTCTGTCGAGCCTGAGTCGACAACAACTAGTTCATCAATAAGCGGATAGCGTGTCATCAGTTCGGATTTAATAATAATAATCTCTTTTGCAATTGTCTTTTCTTCATTCAGGGTAGGCAGACACAAAGCTATAGTAAGATTTTTTCTTATTTTTTCTTCAACAAGACGACTAATGTCTTTAAACTCAGAATGGTGAAATGTATTCTTTTTAAGCCAGTTGTTATCCATCGCAAATCCCGCTGTCTATTGCCATAATAACTCCTATAAGTTGAGCAATCCCTTTAAACATTGCTTCAATTTCCATGCTGGCGTTTTTCAGGTGATAATTTTCTCCATTTGTTATGCCTAATGTAAGCGCAGGTATATTATTTGAAAGAAAAATCGAAAGTTCTGATTCACTTGGGTCGTTTATTGGTTGTATATCGAGCTTTTCCATTATTGCCAAAGCGCTTTTTACCAAAGGATGATCATATTTTAATTTAGATGCCCTGAGATTGCTTATAGTTCTGATTTTTAAAACAACTCCGCTTTCGTGGCCTATGCCGTCAACAATGTCTTTAATATTGTTATGAATTGCTTTTACCATTTTGTCGGAGTCGCTTTGTATTTCAAAACAGAGTTTTGCATCATAAGCGATTGTTCCATGCTTAAAACCGCCGGAAATTTTTCCGATAATAACTCTGGATCTTGGTCTTTGTGGCAGCCGAAGTTGCAGGATCTGGTTAATTACTTCATTTAATATCAGGATGGCATTTGGCTTAAATTGATGTTCCCATTCCTTTGCGGCAGGTATATTGCAATCAATTTCGCCTCTGATCATTCCATAAGAATAATAGTTTATCCTGCCGAGGTCGACCCCTTCTACGCAAACAGCCCCTCTTATTGGAGTGGCCCATGTCTTTAACAGATGCCTGATGCCTCGAAGGTTGCCTTTCCCCATTGATTGTATGACGCCTGCCAGAACGATATCAGATTCAAAGCAAAGATTTAACTTGCGGAAAATCTCCGGCAACGATGCCAGCACCCCAGCGCCAAGTGAATTGTCTAAGATGCCGGGCCCTTTAATTGAATTTTCTTTGATGGTGAAATTATGATCAATATCTGCATCAAAAGGTGTGTCAAGGTGAGCAACCACAAAAATGGGTGGTTTTGTTTGGGATGTTCCTCTAATGATTGCGATGGGATTCCGATAACCATCAGTAGAGCATTCATCAACCTGTGCCTCTGCCAGTCTATCCATAAAAACACTGGTGCGTCTTTTTTCATTGAAAGTAGGAGCCGGCACTTGGCCGATAAATACAATATTGGCAATAATTGTTTCCTTAATCGATTTTATTGCATCGACAAAGGAAGGTAGTTTATCGAGATAGGTTTCCATATTTTTACCATATCAAAAGGCTCAATTTATGTGTCAGTGTTTGGATCGGCCGGCACTGGAATCTTAAAGAAGTTTATACCTTCATCTTTTAAGGTTTTTTCCTCTTTTTCGGTGCTGGTACCCCTTATATTTTTTAGCTCGGAAACGCCATAATGCATTTTCAGGGCTTCCGTAGCAAATTTAGAACCTACATCTTCAAAGTTCTTTTCCACAAAATCCGCTATTTTTCTCCCTATGTTTTTCAGATGTTCCTGGCTGCAAGAAGAATCTGTTGCTATTTGAGAGGCTTTTATCGCAAAGGCTGAAGGAACCTTTGAAACAGCAGTATCTTCGCATACAGGGCATGCAATCATGCCTTTTGCTTTATGCTTATCAAAGACATGGCTGTCATCAAACCAGCCCTCAAAGGTGTGTCCGTTGGAACATTTTAAATCAAATACTATCATAGTGTTTAGGTGTTAGGTGTTGAGTGTTAAGTGTTAAGTGTTAGGATTAATCCTTTAATCGTTGAACCTTTGAACCTTGAACCTTGAACCTTGAACCTTGGATTAACATAACAAATATATTAATATTTTGAAAGTAGTTCTTGACAGATTCTGTTTTTTAGACAGAAAATAGTTGCTGGAGACACTTTGATATCTGAGTACAATTGAAAATTGTGTATGAATCTGGTATGTATAAAAAATAAACAGATTGCGTTTGAACTCTGCAATTGTCAAGCATGCCGGAGATAGCGGATTTTAGGCTGCAACCTTAATGGAGGAAGCCGCATGAGATATATTATTTTTATATGTGTTTGTATAATTTTATTTTGTTCGACGGTTCAGGCTGAAACAATGTATGTCGGTAATGAGATTAAGATAACATTGAGAACAGGGCAGGGGATTGATCACAAAATATTGGCAATGATTAAACCCGGTCAGGAAGTTGAAGCGCTTCAAACCGATGATGACTGGACCCAGGTCAAGCTGCCAAATGGAACGGAAGGATGGGTTCTAACCCGTTTTCTGACTTATGATAAACCCTGTCGTCTTGAACTTGAAATATTGAAAAAGAAATATGAAACCCTCTCGGCTCAGTCGTCCTTCCTGCTTAAAGAAAACACAGTCTATAAAGAGGAAAGCAAAAGATTCCATACAGAGCTTTCAGGAAGCAAAGAGATGCTTGCAGCAGTTAGTAAATCATATGATACGTTAAAGAAGGAATCGGCCGACTTTTTAGAACTTAAATCAAAATATGAACTTACATCTTCACAGCTTGCCGATCAGACAAAAAAAGCGGAGGATATGGAAGAAGAACTATCAAAGCTGTTGTGGCATCGAAACATTATATGGTTTTTAAGCGGAGCAGGTGTGCTGGTTTTTGGTATATTAATCGGTTATAGCGCCAAGCGTCAGCGCCGGAGATCATCTTTATTGTAATGGAAATTAAAACAGACTTTTTGATAATCGGCAGCGGTGTGGCCGGCTTGACTTTTGCCATTAAGATGGCGGAATTTGGCAGGGTCGCTATAGTCACAAAAAAAGGGGTTATGGACAGCAATACCTCTCTTGCACAGGGAGGAATTGCTTCTGTTTTTGGCAAGTTAGACTCGTTTGATTTACATATTCAGGATACCCTTGCTTCCGGTGACGGCCTCTGTAACAAAGAGGTTGTGGAGATGGTTGTAAAAAACGGGCCGGACAGAATTCGCGAATTGATTGATTTTGGCGTGCATTTCAATATTCGGGAAAAAGAGCTTATAAAAGATAAATCGCAAAACAAAGATCCTGAGCTTGATTTAGGACGAGAAGGCGGGCACTCGCAAAAACGCATTGTTCATGCCAAGGACATGACAGGCCAGGAAATTTCGACCGTTCTTGTTAAACATGTTAAGAACCATAAGCGCATTACACTATATGAGAATCATATTGCCGTCGATCTTATAACCTGTTCAACCCGCATGAAAAGGGGGCTTGTCACTACGACCCATGAAGATTACTGTTTAGGCGCATATATACTTGACATGCAAACCAACACCGTAAAAACTTTCTGTGCTCCTATTACACTTCTTGCCACCGGAGGCGCGGGCAAGGTGTATCTTTACACAAGCAATCCTGATGTTGCCACGGGTGATGGAATAGCAATGGGCTACAGGGCTGGTGCTACTGTGGCGAACTTAGAATTTGTTCAGTTTCATCCAACCTGCCTGTATCATCCTGAAGCTAAGAATTTCCTGATATCAGAAGCCGTAAGGGGTGAAGGAGGGATTCTGATTGATTCTTCCGGAAACCGATTTATGGAACGATACGATCCGCAAAAAGATCTGGCTTGCAGGGATGTAGTTGCCCGTGCCATTGACACGGAGTTGAAAAAGAGTGGGGATGATTTTGTTTTTCTCGATATATCCCATAAGAACTCTGAATTCGTGAAGGACCGGTTTCCTAATTTATATAAAAAATGCCTTACATTCGGTATAGATATGACAAAGGAGCCTATTCCAGTTGTTCCTGCCGCTCATTATATGTGCGGTGGAGTTGTGACGGACATGTTCGGTAGAACCGATATACGCGGTTTATATGCGATAGGGGAAACTGCATGCACAGGGCTGCACGGAGCCAACAGACTTGCAAGTAATTCTTTAATCGAGGCTCTTGTATATGCCCACACAGCTTCAAAGCAGGCGGCAGAGGATATTAAAGCTCCTCTGGATTTCGGACCGATGCCTGTTCCTCCTCTATGGGATGAGACCGGCACAACCGACAGCGACGAGGCTATTATGGTTTCACATAACTGGGACGAAATACGCAGATTTATGTGGAACTATGTTGGAATAGTCAGATCAAACAAACGGCTGGACAGGGCAACGCGACGCATTGAAAACATACAAAATGAGATACAGGAATATTACCGGGGTTTTAAGATTTCTTCAGATCTTATTGAACTGCGAAATATTGCTACGGTAGCTGAACTGATTATCAGGTGCGCCAGGCACAGGAAGGAAAGCCGAGGGCTTCATTTTAACATTGAATATCCTTATCGGGATGATAAACATTGGGAAAAGGATACAATTGTTAGAAGACCGTTCATGGGGTAATGAGAGGTGCTGCTTTAACAAACTTTTCCAACTGTTTTTCATAATATGAACGATTCTTTTTTGTCAGGTACAGGGCTCTTCTTTCCGCGGCGATTGCATCTTGTATCTGGTTGTTGACATAGAAGCTCTCAGCAAGGGTGTCCAGTATGTGCGGGGCCTCTTTTAGCTGCAGAGCTTTTTTTGCTAAGATGACGGCGCGTTTTGGGTTATGGAATTTTTCATCATCGCATGTGGCAAAAAGCCATGCGAGATTATTTAGCACATTCGGATTGTCAGGCAAACAGGTTAATGAGTTTTCATAAGCCTCAATAGTCTTTGCGTAATTTTTTCTGCTGTAAAACAGATCGCCCAAAACGCTATACAGTTCGGGGTTGTCGGGCGTCTTTTCAAGTGCTCTTAGAATTGTTTTTTCAACAAAATACTTGTTTAATCTATCTTTGCTTTCGCCGAAATTCAGCGTATATCCAATCCCTCCTATTAAAATCATTCCTGCCAGATAGACAGCTATGCTTTTCCTTATTTTTTGGTCATGAAAAATTATCCATTTTTTGTCTGTTTCACACATTTTTAGATATTTTATTCGTTCCTTAATGCTGAAATGATGCCAGTTTGGCCTGTCGGTTGGCTGTCCGCTTGTAAGGGCTATCTTTTCAAAGGTTGATATAAGCGGTTTTGAACTTTTGCAGAGCGTATAAACGTGGATGTCTGCCTGACGCTCGAAGTTGCGCATAAAGAATCCAAAAATAAAGCGGAAATAGACAAAGAAAATTATAATTGTGACAAGACTTAATACTGTTGAATATACGGCAGTCTGGTCGAAATTGGCCATGTTTATAATGCTTAATAATGGATCAGCATAAATAATCGAGTAGATTATCAGGTCAAAGCCGGCATACGAAAAGACAATATAACCGACAAAAAAAAGCAGATAAAACCAAAGGTGTTTTTTCTTTATATGTCCGATTTCGTGGGCGATTACAGCATCAATTTCTTCAGGTTCAAGATGCTGGAGGAGGGCTTTTGTAACAAGAACATAGCGGAATTTTTTAACCAGCCCCATAACTCCTGCGGTTATCATTCTGCCACCTAATATAGGCCAGGATAGGATTTCATTATATTCAACCCCTGCTTTTTTGCACAGGTTTTCGATGCGACTTCTATGAAATCCCTGTTCAAGCGGTTTACATCTCCAGAATTTCTGGATTATTGCCGGTCCAATAATCGAAACACCTAAGAGAAAAACCATAAAATATATTATTTCCCCTTCAGTTGTGGAAAGAAGATATTTCGGCAATTCAAAGGGAAGCGCATTAATAATGTCGGCGATCACGGATAACAGAAACCAGGGGATAAGCATAGGTATTGAGAACGAAATGTTGGAAAGAATGTATTCCTGCCTGGACATGCCGTCCATGCTTAGCTTTTGATAAAGATTGTAAGCAAAGCCCTGTACAATTGCGATATAGAATACAAAAAGGCCGATAAAAAGCATTGCCTGCAAAGTAGGGATAGTTTTAAAAACAGATAGGTTTGTTAAAAAGGATGGGAGACTAAGTCCGTAAATATCTATGGCAAAAATCACGATTGCCGTTATAGACAGCCTGCTTAGGGTTGAATTGAATTTATGATCAAGAGGATAAGAGCTTTGTTCTGAAGTCTGCTTTTCAAGTGCGCGGAATTGTCGCCTGGCAAAAAACATAAAAACAATAATTGTGCTGAAGAACAGAACTGAAGTTTTGAGTAGCGTAAAATTCGGCTCTTCAGGAGGCGGGTAAGTGGTATATATGAGAAGTACAATAATGAGATATATGAAATTAGAAAACATAGTAGCGCTTAGGTTCAATTAGAGTAGTATCTTTCTTTTTCACTGTAAATACAGCCGCAGTATTGCTGCCGGTACATTCCGAGCCTTTTTGACTCTTCGATTCCCTGTTCCCATCCAATGCGGAAGTCTTTGTAATAAAATGGAATCCCCACCTTTTTACCGATTGATTCGCCTATTGATTTTATCATATCATGCTTCTGGAATTTGCTGTATAAAAGGGTGGATGTAAAATAATCAAACTTGCCGCGTTTAGCCACAAGAGCGGTTGACCTCAGGCGGTCATGATAACAGTAGGAACAGCGCTCTGATTCCCTGAATACAACATTCTGAACAAAGCCTTCAAGATCGTAACCTTCCTGATAAACGACGCGAAGATCAATTGACTCTGCATAAGACTGCAGAGTTTCCTGTCTTTTCACACATTCCTGATAAGGATGGATGTTGTGCTTGTAAAAAAACCCCATGAGATCCATATTCTGCTCGCGGAGAATCTTAACAGGATATATCGCACATGGTGCGCAGCATATATGAAGTAAAATCTTCAATTTCTTTTCCCAAAAATTGCGGTTCCTATCCGAACAAGGGTTGCTCCTTCTTCTATAGCGGCTTCGAAATCACCCGTCATACCCATGGACAGTTCTTCCATTGACACATTTTTTACGGCCTCTTCCTTTATATGATCGCGCATGTTGCGAAGTGTTGAAAAATATGGGCGAACCTTTTCAGGATCGTCAAAAAACGGGGGCATTATCATAAGCCCTTTGACAGCCAGATTTTCAAGACCGCTTATTTCTTTTGTCAGCTTCAGCGCATTCTGTTCATATATTCCTGATTTTGAAGATTCTCTGCCGATGTTTATCTGTATCAGAATTTGCTGGATTTTATTTATTTTTTTTGACTGTTTATTTAATTCAAGCGCCAGTTTGAGCGAATCTACAGTATGAATGAGATCAAAGAGCCTTACGGCATACTTTGCCTTATTGGTTTGCAGGTGGCCGATAAAATGCCACGACACGTTGTAAGACGACAGAGAATTGAACTTTTCCCTGGCTTCCTGGATATAATTTTCGCCAAGAGTTGTAACTCCAGCGTCAATTGCCTCCTTAACTTTGTCGGCAGGCATGGTTTTGCTTACAGCCAAAAGCCTGACGCTTTCAGGCTTTCTTCCACATGAAAGAGCGGCAGTTTTGATCCTGTCCATTATATTTTCTAATTTTTGTTTCAAGCCCCGGTCGTTTTCTATCATTTGCCCTCCGGTGCCCAATCTCCGATCACTGATTCCCGATCCATAAGACCCACAACCCCTTCTTTTATAAGGAACTCAATAACTTCGCATACAGGCAATCCGACGACATTTGTATAAGACCCGTTGATACTTTTTACCAGAAAGGTGCCGAGCCCCTGAATAGCATATGCTCCTGCCTTGTCAAAAGGTTCCTTTGTATTAATATACCACTCGATTTCCTCGACAGCCAGATCTTTAAAAAGAACTTCGGTTTTTATTGTTTCTGAAAAACTTTTATTTTTAGCTTTGCAGCATATGCAATAACCTGTCAGCACCTGATGACTTTTACCGCCAAGGCATTTTAACATTGATTTTGCTTCTGCTTTTGAGCCTGGCTTACCAAGGATGGTGTCGCCTATGAGTACAATTGTATCAGCTCCGATAACCCAGGTTTCAGGGTAGCTTTTTGACACATCATGAGCCTTTTTTTCTGCCAGGACCTTTACATAAGTTTCAGGCCCATAAGTTTCAGGCGAAGGCAAAGATACGGATTTTTCGTCAAAATCGCTCGGTATAACAGAAAAGCAAAGCCCTGCCTGTTCTAAAAGATATCGGCGTCGCGGAGATTCGGATGCCAGAATTAATGTTGGATTATCGCCTGATTTTTTCATTGCAACAAATTATCAGAGGACATATTCTTTTACAAGTAGTGATTAGAGGATTTGTATCTATTCAGATGGTATTATATTACCGCCCATTCGCTTCGCTCATTAGAGGCACAGAGTACGCAGAGGATTTTATCTTATTAATTTTCGCTGAGAGGGCGAAAATTAATAAACCCAAGCCCTTCGGGCAGATCACACTAACTTTGATAAACTAAGATATTCAGATAATTGGTGCGGCCTCATATTATAGCTTTCTATAATAGCATCAAATGAAGCGAAGCTTCTGAAGATTTCTGTTTACCGTCCTCTCAACGGTAAACAGAAAAATAAAATTCTCTTTGCGTTCTTTGCGACTTTGCGGTGAATAAATTCTTCGGGTTAGCAGTGTATCCCCTGAATAATTAAAGGATTTTACAAATGGATACAATATCTATAAGAGATAAATATAAACTGGAGCTTAAGCCTATTTCCATAAGGGGAAGAGCTTGAGCTTTACTGTGTTAAAATAAACGACTCCTACTCCTAAACAAACAGAGTGTTGAAGTAAAGTTTTTCGCCTTGCAATTTTCGAAAAATTAAAGTAACTATTTTGCCGCAGATTTACACAGATGAACACAGATTTGCCTGGGTGGCGGAATTGGTAGACGCAAGGGACTTAAAATCCCTCGGAGCATGTCTCTGTACGAGTTCAAGTCTCGTCCCGGGCACCATAAAATCAAGGGGTTACGGCTTTAAGGCCATAACCCTTCTCGAATATTAATGTTTTTCCAGGCTATATCAGAGAACCAAAGCCGATCTGCCCTAAAGTTTTGTTTAACAAGATTTGGAGACACCTTCCTGCTATGTTTTGAACAGGTTTTTCTTTTTCTCATTGCTTAACACCTCCTGATACTATAAATTAGCCATTCAAGGTGTCAACGGATTTAGGACAAAAAGCTGACTTAACCTGTGTAACGTGTTCTGAAGAAAGGCTGCATTCGTGTAAGAGATAACGGAGGTGGGTATATGAAATCCTTTTTTTCCAGCTTGCGCGTTCGGTTGTTAATTCTTGTCATAGTAGCTATTGTTCCATGCTTAGGCATTATCATCAATGCGGGGATGGAACAGCGAAGCTTGGCCTCTGACTATGCCAGGACAAAAGCCTTATCCTTGGTCCAGCAGGTCGGTAACGAACAAAAAAACATTATCGAGAGTATCCGCAACCTGCTCATTGCACTGTCCGAAGTGCCCGATGTAAGGCAGGCCGATTCGCGAGCTGCCTCAGCCTTTCTGGCAAATATGATAAGGCGATTTACGCTTTATACTAACATAGGTGTCGTCAGGCCGGATGGACAGATCATTGCCAGTGCCGTTCCGTTTACGCAACCCGTCAATTATTCTGACACCAAGTGGTTCCAGCAAACCATTAAGTCCAGGAAATTTACAGAAAGTGCCTATCGGATCGGCCTTATAACCGGTATACCCACCATTACTTATTCCCGTCCAATCCTTAAGGAGAATGGTGAGATAAAGAGTATCATTTATGCCAGTCTGGATATCAAATGGTTAACACGTCTGTTTGAAAAAGAAAAACTTCCTGCCGGTTCCATGATCACCATGTTTAGCCAAGAGGGGACCATCCTGGTCCGTTATCCCGACACCGGGGAATGGGTTGGGAAAAACATGCCAGATGCCCCTCTAATCCATAATGCATTGTTGTCTCAATCAGAAGAAGGCACGTTTGAATCAAAAGGTCTTGATGGGGTGGTTCGTTTGTATGCCTTTAAGAAGCTCGGTGCCAGGCCGGAAGTTGGCGGCTACGTGACTGTAGGTATTCCCTCATCCGTTGCCTATGCTGAAGTCTACAAAGACTTCAATCGGAACCTTGTCATACTGGGGTTGTTGATCCTATTGATAACTTTGGCATCTTGGTGGTTTAGTGCCCGTTTTATCCTTAACCCGGTGAACCGGCTCTTGGACACAACGAGGCAACTGGGGAAAGGGGATCTAACGGTTCGAGCAGGACCTCCATATGTTAGGGGAGAGATCGGTCAACTGGCTTTGGCATTTGATCAAATGACCGAGGCTCTCCATATCCGCGAGAGTGAACGGCAGGAGGCGGCAGAAAATCTGAAAAGGCAGGAAGAACATTTCCGATCCCTCATTGCAAATACATCGGACATCATTTTAGAGATCAATTCGGATGGAACGATCTCCTACGTCAGCCCAGCGGTTGAAAGTATTCTTAACCATAAACCCGAAGAGTTAATTGGCGCCGTATTACTTGATTTAGTTCACCCGGATGATCGGGAGAATGTTTTTGATCGCATTACCCAGGTGCTGGAAAACCCGGGAAAGACTTATTCTGAAGAATTCCGTTTGCAGCATAAGGATGGTTCCTATTATGTCTTAGAGGGCATAGGGAGAAGCCTGCCTGCTGAAGAGAAAGGCCGGAAAATCGTGGTTAATGCCCGGGATATAACGGCTCGCTTAAAAGCCGAGAAGGCCCTCAGAATCACCAAATTTTCTGTAGATCGGGCAGGTGATTCTATTGCCTGGATTGGGTCAGATGGAAGGTTAGTTTATGTAAATGATGAAACCTGTCGTTCTCTGGGTTATTCCCGTGATGAACTGTTATCCATGACCATATTCGCAATAAATCCAGAGCTGCAAAAAGAGGGATGGGACAAACATTGGGAAGAGGCAAAACAGAGGGGTTCCCTCACGACGGAATCCCGGCATCGGACCAAGGAAGGCATCTTTATCCCGGTAGAGATCAAGTACAATTATTTGGAATACGACAATGATGAATATAATGTCGCTTTTATTCGGGATATCAGCGAACGATTAAAATCCGAAGAGGAACTCAAAACACAACTTGATCGTTTAGCTGCCCTGCGGGCCATCGATATGGCCATCACCGCCAGTTTGGATCTTAGGGTTACTTTCCAGGTTTTTCTCGATCAGGTGACATCCCAGTTGGGCGTGGACGCGGCCGATATTCTCCTGATGGATCCCCATACCAACAGGCTGGAATATACAGCCGGGAGGGGATTCCGCACTGCGGCCCTTAAGCACACCCGTCTCGCCCTGGGCGAAGGATTGGCAGGCCAAGCGGCCATGGAAGGACGTGTGGTAAGTATTTCCAATCTGAGTGAGGCAAAGGAATACTTCGAACGCTCACCCCTTTTCGATAAAGAGGATTTTATTGCCTATTTTGGTGTGCCCCTCATCGCCAAGGGGAAAGTCCAGGGAGTGCTGGAAGTCTTTCACCGGTCTCCTCTCGACCCTGAACCGGAGTGGCTCGATTTTCTGGACTCTTTGGCAGGACAAGCGGCTATCGCCATAGATAATTCCACCCTTTTTACCGACCTCCAGAAATCAAACATTGATCTTGTCCAGGCTTATGATACCACGCTGGAGGGATGGTCCAGGGCGCTCGATCTCCGTGATAAGGAAACTGAAGGCCACAGCCAGAGAGTC
Organism: Candidatus Desulfaltia sp.; assembly: GCA_030656555.1. Lineage (GTDB taxonomy): Bacteria > Desulfobacterota > Desulfobacteria > Desulfobacterales > ETH-SRB1 > Desulfaltia. Next base: position 21,805 of record JAUSPN010000059.1, read on the forward strand.
ACCGATATGACAGTCCGGGTAGCCAGGGCAATGGGAGTAGGAAACAGTGAGCTCATACACTTACGCCGGGGTGCTTTGCTCCATGATATTGGAAAGATGGGTATTCCGGATCATATCCTCTTGAAACCCGGCCCCCTCAATGAAGAAGAATGGGAGATAATGCACAAGCACCCGATCAATGCCTATGAACTTCTTTACCCCATTGCTTATCTTCGTCCGGCACTGGAAATCCCTTATGGGCACCATGAGAAATGGGACGGGACCGGCTATCCCCGAGGATTAAAGGGGGAGCAGATTCCTTTGGCTGCGCGCATCTTTGCCGTGGTGGATGTTTGGGATGCTCTGCGTTCGGATCGACCCTATCGGCCAGGCTGGTCGGATGAAAAAGCAATTGAACATATTCGACAGGAAGCCGGCAAGCATTTTGATCCGAAGGTTGTGGATGTGTTTTTGGCAACGGTTTTTGAAAAAGGTCAACAGAACCAGAATTCTGCCGGTGCAGGCGATCCAGATTTCAATGAAGTATGAACGCTGACCGCGTTCTATTCTGAAAAAAACATCCTACCCAAGCTTTCTTTTGCGGAATCGGGAAGGAAATGTAATAGGTGCATGACCCGCCCCCCGAAAATCGGTCCAGAGTTTGTGAGAGTATTTTTTTGCTTGATCGCGGACCTATTGTGGAGAGTGAGTCACTGGTTGGGCAACTATCCTTTATTTCTAATAAGCGTCATTCTGCAACTGCGCAGCAGAATGACGCTTATTAGAAGACTTGTGTAACTTCCTGAAATGTTGATTTTCTGATTCAACCCATCTATACAACATTATAATCAGTAAACATTACCCGTTTTGGAACAAAAAAGCAGAGCCACCGTTGCGGGACTTACATCCACAACATCAACCTCAGATTCTTCAAATTCCCTGAAACATCTTTTGCAGGTTTTCATTAACAAATCTCCAAGGCGCTCTTCCCCCTACAAAACCGCAGAATCAAAAATATATAATCGCTCATAATTATGAGCGCGCTCATAATCAATATAAGCGCGCTCATTTATTGTGTTCATTTTGTTTTACCAGCTCATAATGAGCTCCTCGTTTCTCACCATGTCGTAACAGTTTCCCTGTTTTAACGAGTCGTTTTAACAGTCTTGAAGCCTGGAATTCACCAATTCTGCAGAGATCTATAACATCTCCTCGCTTTATTTTCTTGTGCTTACGCACGTATTGGATAACCATCTGCTCCTGCTGAAGAGGATCAAAACCAGCCTGCCTTACATAATCCGTTTCTTTTCCAAGACCACGATAAACTTTCGCACTAAGAGTATATGTGCGTCCCTTTGTTACACCATGCGCCTCTACTAAGCCTGCTTCAGTTAGCCGTTCAAGCACCGACCGGGCTTCAGAATCGCTCTTCTGCATTGCCGTCGCCAATTCGTTAATACTGATTCGACGCTCTGCCCGCAGGCGTGCAAGAGCAATAAGACTATCAATCGGCATGGCCGCGCCGCTTTGCTCCTCAGCTTCCACAATCATACGAAGGAAATTTATATCAGCAGAGGCAGAGCTCAAACGAACAACAACCGTCGTTTGGTCACTGCGAGAATAATCCGGAGCAGGTCGTCCATATCGAAGCATCCCCTGATAAATCAAATCGACACCACGACCCGTCCTTTCGGCTAAACCTATTCTCTTAATTGCGTCCGCTAACAGCGGGTTTCTCGGTTTCGGCTCGACAATGAGTAGATTACTTATTGTTACACCTTCCACGAATCCACCCGGATTGCTTATAATCAATGCGTCACTCTCCAATCTCACATGTACAGCCCCCAGGTGAGCAAAATCGCGGTGTATCATTGCATTGACAAAAGCCTCACGGAACGATCTCTTGTCATATGAGGGTACGGGAACACGAAACAGCCCTATCTGCACCTCATCTTCCTCTACACGCGCCTCAAATTGTTCCCTGATTCTCTCAAATGATTTTAGAAAAGGTGCCCTATAGAAATCGTTCACTTTAACCTTGGTACCATCAAGTACCTGAAAGGCAACCTCATGGCTGGGAAGCTTTTCGCGAAGTGCATTTTCCGTCCCGATAATCAATAATCCGGCAACGGTTATTACTCTTTCCCCCCCTTCAGTTTTGACAAAGCCGAGGGCGCCATCAAGCTCATCATCGCTCAGGGCAAGAAGACTCCGGTCCCCTCCATAGCGTTCAATCAACTGACGTAGTCTTTGCCTTTCAAGTGGATCAAGGTCTTCCGGTTTTGCATCATGCACCGGTAGCGCCGAATAATCCGTTAAACCAAGATGTGATTCTCTTTGAACAAATTCATGTGGATAGAAAGGCACACATTCAGGTGTTCCGTCAGCCATCAACCGCCTTCTCTGGAGCAGTCCTTCTGAAGTCGATACCCTGATTCACCATCAAAAAAAGTAAAAAACCTCGTTGACCCTGTAAAAACAGGGTGATAGAGTAGTTTTGGCACAACGAAACTATCATCAACGAGGTGCAACAATTATGGCACAAGGCATTCTTCCTTTCAAGTACGAAACTGAAAAAAACACAACAGGGATGACGGCATTGGCTGGTCTTCCAGCGTATCTGGATTTGGTCCAGGTAATAGGGTTAAGAAAATCAATAGAAAAACATTTAAAAGTACGCAACGGTGGACAGGTGTAGAGCTTCACAATAAATTGATATAGCGTTACAAATAATTCTTACAATGTATTGACATAAAGGTAAAGAATATCGGAATAAATGGGCCTTGGTAGAGAGGCCTTTTTTATTGGTTGCACGGTGAAAGAGGTAAAGAGGAAATGAGAAAAAGATGGCGGTGGATGTTAAAGGGCAGCCACCGCCAAGAAAGTAGGGAATAGTTATCCCCGCAATAGTGAGAGCATGATAATAACAGTATCCGTAAAAATCAAGGAAATAATTGAGAAAGGCATCGATTATCCATGGCCACGGCCTGAGATATGCTTACGTTGTAGAGTGAGCAAGGTATGGGGGCATGGGCATGTGTCGGCCTGGTTTGATGGATTTGATGAAGCCCTGGATCTCAGACGCTGGCGCTGTCCAGCATGCGGCTGTGTCATAAGAATGAAGCCCCGTGGATATTTTAATAATTTTCAGGCATCAATAGAGACCATTCGTTCACGCATATCCCACCGATTAAAAACGGGAAGATGGCCGCCCGGCCTTCTCTATACCCGTCAGGATCACTGGTTGCGAGCCCTTATCAAAAATGTCCATTCATATCTGGGCAATCAATGGAAAGGCAGACTGACAGAGGCCTTTGATCGTCTCCTTGAAAAGGGGTTGATTCCGGTGACCCGTTCCATTTAATCCTCGTTAGATTCCATTTCAGAAACAACCTACCGAAGGGTGTTATTTACCCGAGCATATCAGTTGTTATAAGAGGTGGAAAACTCAAGAAGGAGGATTTAAATGGACGAAGATAAGAAAAAAGAGGTTGCAGTCTTCAGATTTGCGGTTATCCATGACCTGGTAAACGGGATATACCTGGATCATGGAGAACAGGAACGGCTTATCAGGGAGAAGTGCG
>JAUSPN010000076.1 GCA_030656555.1 Candidatus Desulfaltia sp.
TCGGGCATTGAAAAATGCGATCAAAATCGCCATAATAACAGCCGCTATGGTTATAATCGCTGCGACTCTCGATGCCTGGGAACCGATCTTTCCTGACATCTCTATCTTGCTATCCACATCCGCCTTTGCTATTTCTATCACCTCTTCCAGCTTATGGATTATCTGATCGGCAAGATCCCCTTTTTTCTTCTGATATCTTTCCTGGGAATATCCCTTGTCGTTGTTTATCAAACGAACTTCCTCCTGCACTATAGAGAGGTACTGGTCGTGAAACTCTTTTACATCGGTAATCAGCCTCCTTTTTTCGGTGGTATCCATAAGGATGCTTATCTGCTCCAGGTCCTTTTCAATATATTTCTCAGTCTCCAGAAACTGGCGGTGAAAGTCTTTATCTCGGGAAACGAAATATTTTTTTTCAAACCCCCTCTGGGAGAGGGCGGCATCTCTTAACCTGGCGGCTATCCTTATGATCTCACCATCAATAGAGCTAATGGAGCGGGTGATCTGGTTCAACTGACCGAGCTTTAAGGTGGAATACACTCCAAGTGCGATAACAACCAGCAGGATTGCAAGGTAACCCAACCCAAGCCTTTTAAAAATAGTAAGCTCTCTCATCATTTTTGCTCTTCAACACAAAACCATGTATCCCCGCTTTTTCCTGACAGTCTTCAACCTACAGCCTATCCACCTGAGTTACCTTATTTCAAGAAACTGCATTTACAAGGACAGGATATAAGATTTAATTATCTTTGCAATAAAAATCTGACTCCGGGACCCTATCAACCTCAAATGAGGAACAAGGTGAATTCAGGTTGCAAGTGCACCACGCAATGCTTAGTAGTAGCCTTCATGGGAAAGGGGTCAGGCGGAAAAGAGGCGGGGCAAGGGGATCAGAGAACTTGTTTCAGACCTGTTTGCCACAAAAGGGACAAAACTTGAAATCCTCATGCAGGGCTCTGCCGCAATTTGTACACCTTAAATCCTTTTTGCCCTGCCATAGATTATCTTCCATGCCGAAATCATGTATATTTCTTTCACAATTATCACACATGATAAAAGGTTCGCCTTTTTTTACCCTTAAAATCGGAATAAAAAATATGTTAAAGTAATGATCAACCCTTTTAAAATGGGCTCGCGCCAGACCACATACAGGACATAGCCTCGGGTTTTCATCAAGTATCTTTGTTTTTGGGGAAACCCCTGCAATCAGAAACATGTATTATAACCCTTAGTTGTAACCGTTCATGGAACGTTGAAATTAGAAATTGGAAATTTGGCCTTCATGCTTTTGTGCTATTGATAAACACATTCAATCTGGGGCCGAGTTTTTCAACTATTGCCTTGTATTCTGTTGCGCTTGACTCAGATAAAACTTTTCTTCTAATGAGTTTTCGCAACCATGATTTGGTTTCTTCAAGTGAACCTCTTGAATATAGATAGAACTTTTTCCTGTCAGCAGGAGTATACCGACCATACCCTTCTGCTATATTTGCGGCTATGCTGTCAGATGATCGTATGATCTGATAGCCCACAGTGTTCTGAACCTTTTTGTTCCACTTATCAAAGTCGTGCCAAACCATATCTGATAAATCTTCCGCCAGCTTGTAAACATCCAACTCGTAAACTCGTTTCATCTTTACCTAATTTCTACTTTCCAATTTCCAATTTCAAGCCGTGAACGGCTATCCTTATTTCTTATTATAACTGCGAAATCTTGAGGTCAGCCCTTTTATAACTGTTGCAATAATATAGGCCAGTCCGGCAACAACTATAATTGTAGCCCCTGAAGGAATGTCCTGCTTATATGAAATAACAAGTCCGGATGTTGTAAATACTGCTCCAAACAGCGAGGCAAGAATCATCATTTTTCCGAGGCTTGGCGCAAAATAACGCGCGGTTGCGGCAGGAAGCGTCAGAAGCGCTATTACAAGTATAATCCCAACCACCTGGATAAGCATTACGACTGTCACGGCAACAAGGCAAAGCAAAAGCAAATATGTGCTTTCCACGCTGACACCCTGCAGCCGGCTATACTCTTCATCAAAGCACACGGCTAAAAAACGTTTGTAAAAAACTATCACCAGCGAAATAACAACCAGATCAAGACAGGCCACAAACAATATGCTTTCTCTTTTCACCATCAGAATGTTGCCGAACAGATAACTCATAAGATCTACATTATAGCCCGGTGTTTTATAGATAAATAATATTCCGACAGCCATGCCAACAGCCCACAAAGCCCCTATCAGTGTGTCCTCATGCTGGTGATAACGAAGACTTACAAACCCGATTAAAAGCGCAGCGATAATTGCCACCACAAAGGCTCCATGTGTGGGATTAAAACCATAGTAATACGCCGCTCCCATCCCGCCAAGAACCGTATGAGATATTCCTCCGCTGATGAAAACTATCCGTCTGGTCACAACATATGTTCCCATAACCCCGCATGCCACACTAGCCAGCAGGCCGACAATGACGGCATTTTGCATAAAAGTCTGGTTTTGAAGAACATTAATAAATTCAAACATTACAACTCGCACTTATGCTTTATCATATGAACCGGCCCTCCATAGCACGCCTTGATCACATCCGACGTAACATGCTCTATTGGATTGCAGACAAGGCTCCGGTTAACACATGCCACCTGATTCACATATGTGGAAATAAAACCAAGGTCGTGGGAAACAAGAATTATGGTTGCCTTTTCATTAAGCCTTTTCAACAGTTCATAAATATCCTGTTCCACCCTTCCGTCTATGCTTGCTGTCGGCTCATCAAGAAGGAGCATTTCAGGTCTTCCCACCAATGCCCTTGCCATGAGAACCCGCTGCCTCTGCCCGCCGGAAAGGGTTCCAAAGCGGTTATCACGGATTTCATAGATTTCCACCTCTTTCAAAGCCTCTTCAGCCATCTCCCTGTCAATTTTCCGGTACCTTCCAATCAACGGAGCCTTCCCCAGCCGGCCCATTAGAACCACATCCATTACACTGATGGGAAAGCTGGAATCAATTTCAGCATACTGTGGCACATAGCCGATGGAAGGCCTTGCACGTTCAGGCGCCTGGCCAAATACCCGGATACTGCCCCTTAAAGGATGAATCAGGCCAAGAATTAATTTCAAAAGCGTTGTTTTGCCGCTCCCGTTGGGGCCTACTATCCCTAAAAAATTACCCTCTTCAACAGTCAGCGTGATATCCTTTAGAACAAGAATATCATCATAGGCAAAATCTACATTTCTGATTTCTATAACTGTTTTATTCATGGTAATTGTATTGCCATGCGAAATGTCTCGGCAATCATCTTCATATTATTAAGATAATCTTTTGCTAATGGATCAATCTGAATTATTTTTCCTCCAATAGCATCGGCCAAGGCTTCAGCGCTTTTTTCGCTAAACTGTTTTTGCACAAAGATTATCTTTATTCCATCATTTTTTGCATCTTCAATGAGATTGACAAGCTCTTTTGCCCCTGGATCTTTCCCTCCGATTTCAACCGGTATCTGTTCCAGGTCGTAATCACGGGCAAAGTATCCCCAGGCAGGATGAAAAACCATAAATTTCCGGACGCCGGCACCTTTCAGGTTTTGCGCTATTTCCACATCCAGTTTATCAAGGTCGTCCTGAAAGGCTTTTAAATTTTCTCTATAATACTCCCCGCAAACACCATCCACAGAGATCAGGGCATCGCATATATTTTTAGCCTGAATCTTAACCAGTTTCAAACTTAACCAGATGTGAGGATCCTTTCGGCTTCTACCTCTTTCATCATGTTGCGTGTCTTCATGATGGTGATGGGTCTTCATGGGAAAAAGCTGTACACCGCGTCTGGTATCTATCACCTTCAGCTTCGGGTGCGCCCTGCTTATACGATCCATCCAAACATCCTCAAAAGGCACTCCGATGCGAAAGAAAAGCTTTGCCTTGCCGAGTTCAACCATCTGCCTGGGCATGGGCTCATAAGTGGCAGGGCTCTGACCAGGACCCACCATAACAGAAACATCAACACGGCTGCCTCCTACACGCTCAACAAAGTATGCCTGCGGCAGGATACTGACAAAAACTTTGATCTTTTCCGTATCGCTTTTTTTCGATTTTGCATAACCATTGCCATTGCTAAGGCAAAAAATCAAAAATACAGTAAAAAATATACATACAGGTTTTAGCTTCTTCATAATCCTCTCCTCTAGTCCTCTAATCCCCTAATCCCCTAATCCCTCTTCTTTCACTGCTCTTGTTATCCACCCGGCAGCCTGATCGACTTCATCCTGAGTAGTCGGGCGGCCAAGGGTAAGGCGAACCGCCCCTGTTGCCGATTCACGGGAGACCCCCATTGCCGCCAGAACATGAGAAATAGTCGTTGAACGGTCCTCGCAGGCGGCGCCGGTGGATGCGCAAAGATTTGGGATTCTTTTCAGAATTTTTTCACCTGTCTGCCCTGGAAAGGAAAGATTTAATGTATTGGGAAGTCGATTGTCAGGGTGACCGTTCAATGCTGCCTCAGATATGGCTGATACTATCTTATCATGCAGCCTGTCTCTAAGGGCGGCAATGCGCGGTGTTTCATCCTTCATATTCTTTCCAGCCAGTTCACAGGCAGCTCCCAGAGCTACATTAAAAATTACATTTTCGGTGCCGGCTCTGCGGCCATTCTCCTGACCACCCCCATGAATCAAGGGAGCCATCTCTATGCCATCCCGGATATAGAGCGCGCCCACTCCTTTGGGAGCATATAATTTATGGCCGGCCACTGATAAAAAATCCACACACAAATCGCTTACATCTGTTTTCACCTTGCCGACAGACTGGGCAGCGTCTGTATGAAAGAAAATGCCGTGTTCCCTTGAAATCCGGCCAATTTCCTGAACAGGCTGTATTGTGCCTGTTTCATTGTTTGCATGCATCACGGAAATTAATACAGTATCTTTTGTGATGGCATTTTTTACATCGTCCGGATCAACGGAGCCGTATCTGTCCACAGGAAGAAAGGTAACATCCCAGCCGTTTTCCATGAGAAAGATGGCAGGATTTAATATGGCCGGATGCTCGATCGCCGTGGTAATGAGATGACGTCCTTTATCACGCATACTCAAAGCCACCCCTTTTAATACCATATTGTTTGATTCGCTCCCTCCGCTGGTAAAAATAACTTCGCTGGTTTTACTTCCCAGAAGTTCGGCCACCTGGCCGCGAGCCTTTTCCAGCGCCTTCTTTGCTCTTATCCCCAGAGAATATGAGCTGCTGGGATTCCCGAATTCTTCCCTGATAAACGGCATCATAGCCGTTGCAACATCCGAATCTATCGGGGTTGTAGCATTATAATCAAGATAGATCATCTGTTCACCAAACCATTTTCACCACTGAGCACACAGAGAGCACTTAGAGAAAATTCTCGTTCCCACGCTCCTGCGTGGGAATGCATAATATAAAAGATGCAATACTACGAATTTTTTTAACTCACAACAATTTTTCCATTCTCGCCTCTTTGATCGGCTACGGCCTGGCGGAAACATCTCGCCCGGCTCTAACTGGTCAAACCCGAATAAACACTTAATAAACTTGGAAAAACAGCTTAACAATGGATCTTATTCCGATATATTTTATCCTTGTTTATCCTGGTTTGTCAGGATAAAAAGCATCAAAGGCCGAACCATGGCAAAGATTCTCTTACGCTAATATCAAGAGGCCGCTGGGAGACAACAATTTATGAGACCAAGTGTGAATGGAGACAAATGATGGAAGACCGATGGCTCTCCGTAGATGATATTGCGGCTTATCTCGGCATCAAGCGGGATACCGTTTACAGGTGGATAAGTGAAAGAAATATGCCGGGGCACAAGATCGGCCGACTCTGGAAGTTCCGGAAGGAAGAGATCGACGAGTGGGTGAAGTCGGGTGGACAAAATGGTGGAAAACTGGACACAGACGCTCCTGGCCAACCTGGAGGACCCGACCACTAAAGGCAAGGAGAGCCGTTAACAACAATATGGTAATAGCTTATTAGCTGATTGGCCGGGAAATCATACAGGAAATTCAGGCCGGAGATGAAAGGGCCGAATACGGCAAGCAGGTAAGAGTTGGAACGGGGACGACGGTTGATTGAAGAGAGACAGCAAGCAGGAGACGACAATGAATAAATTGACAAAACAGGACGGCAAAAGCCGTCTTCCCCGAAGCCTTTACAGAAGACCTGTCTGCGTCCGATGACGGACCTGAAATTTCTAAGCATTATAAAAAGATAGCTTTAACAATTGATCAACAACTTGAGCTTCTAATTAAACAAGGTCTGCTCGTTAAAAACCCAAAACGAGTTCTCCATCGATTCTATAATATCGGTCTATATTTTTGATAGAAAGCTCAGATTATTGGTCATGGATGCGGTAGAAAGAATCGAGATTGCCGTATGAACAACGATTCCCTCCACAGTACCAGAGTGAAGATATTCGGAAAACAATAGATTTATTGATTTTTTCACTTTACAAGGTTATAGATGACATCGGAAATACGCAAGTAAGGAACTCTTCAAAAAGGATACTCTGATGCCGCGCATTTTTGACAACATAGAAAAAAGCCTTCTTCCCGCTCTCCAGGAAACACTTGAATTATCCGATCGTGCGGACTTTTGTGTGGGATATTTCAACCTTCGCGGCTGGAAAGAATTAGATTCATATATCGAGACATGGTCTGGTGGAAAAGACCATTGTTGCCGCCTTCTCGTGGGAATGCAGAAATTGCCTCAGGATGAATTGCGGCAGGTAATGAGGCTTTCAAGAGCCGATAGCGGCATGGATAACCAGACAGCAATTCGTCTTAAGAAAAAATTAGCCGAGGAGTTCCGGGATCAACTGATGGTCGGCGCGCCCACAAACGAAGACGAAATCGGCCTGCGCCGGTTAGCCGCCCAGATTAAAGCAAAAAAAGTTATCGTTAAGTTGTTCCTTAGACACCCTTTACATGCAAAGCTATATCTGCTTTTCCGGTCTGATCCGGTCAATCCCGCTACAGGATATCTCGGGAGCAGCAACCTGACTTTTTCAGGCCTGTCAAGGCAGGGCGAATTAAATATAGATGTGCTTGACCATGACGCATGTAAAAAACTCGCCCAATGGTTTGACGACCGCTGGAATGACCGCTGGTGTATCGATATCTCAGATGAGCTGGTCCAGATTATTGGTGAAAGCTGGGCGCGTGAAGAGCCAATCCCTCCTTATCATATATACATTAAAATGGCATACCATCTCTCGCGAGAGGCTCGCGCGGGTCTTTCCGAATTCCGGATTCCACGGGAGTTCGGTCAAAGACTTTTTGAATTTCAAAAAGCTGCCGTAAAAATCGCCGCGCACCACATCAATAAGAGAGGAGGAGTTCTGATCGGTGATGTAGTGGGCCTGGGTAAAACCCTCATGGCAACCGCTGTTGCACGTATTCTTGAAGATGACCTGGGTCTGGAAACATTGATCATCTGCCCCAGGAATCTGGTAGATATGTGGAAAGACTATCGTGATAAGTATCGCCTTCGCGCAAGGGTACTTTCCATCGGCCAGGTTATCAGCCAGTTGCCGGACTTGAGGCGATTCAGGCTTGTTTTAATAGATGAAAGTCATAACCTGCGCAACCGTGAAGGCAAACGCTACCATGCTATCCAGGAATACATAAACGAAAATGAGAGTAAAGTTATTCTTCTCTCAGCCACACCTTACAACAAAACCTACCTTGATCTATCAAACCAGTTGCGCCTTTTTGTTCCGGAAGACAAAGAATTAACCGTCCGGCCTGAACGATTGTTAAAGGATATGGGTGAGATTGAGTTCAGACGTAAGCATCAGTGCTACATACGTTCTCTGTCTGCTTTTGAAAAGAGCGAATATGCGGATGACTGGCGTGAACTCATGCGCCTTTTCCTTGTCAGACGCACCAGGAGTTTTATTCAGGATAACTATGCGGAAACCGATCCTGAAAACGGGCGCAAATACCTTACATTTGAAGATGGAACCCGATCTTATTTTCCAGTGCGGGCTCCAAAGACGATAAAGTTCAAGATCAATGACAAGGATCCGGATGATCAGTATGCAAAACTTTATGCTTTGGATGTAGTCGATCTAATCAACAGTTTAAAACTTCCTCGCTATGGATTGGGTAATTATGTGAAAGAATCCCACCGAAAACCGCCCACCCAATCTGAAGTTAGAGCATTGAATGATCTTTCCCGTGCAGGGAAAAGGCTCATGGGTTTTTGCCGCACCAATATTTTTAAGCGGCTGGAGAGCAGTGGGCAGGCATTCATTCTATCAATTGAACGACACATTTTGCGCAATTATATTTTTCTTCACGCAGTCGAGCAAGGTCAGCCCCTTCCTGTCGGCACCCAGGATGCCGGCTTGCTAGATGCTCGCATTTTCGATGAAGATGCCGATGCAACGAGCTTTACATCAGACCTGTTCGATAATGAAGATAATACAGGTGAAAATGAAATTGAGGAGAAGGGATCTCTGAAATTCGAGAAAGACTACAAAAACCGGGCTGCTGAAATTTATGCGAAATACGCCTCAGAATATAAAAACCGTTTCAGATGGCTGCGCCCTGAGCTTTTTATCAAGGCGCTGGCAAACGATTTACAGAGCGACGGAAACGCTCTTTTAAGAATACTAAAAAAATGCGGTGATTGGGATTCGACTAAAGACACCAAACTGGAAGCTTTGTTCAAGATGATAGCTGAAAAACATCCCGGTGAGAAAGTTATTGTTTTTACCCAGTTTGCCGACACTGTGCGCTATCTGGAAAAACACTTGAAACTTAGTGGTGTATCAAGGTTGTCAGGCGTGACAGGAGATTCACCTGACCCAACAGCTCTTGCCTGGCGTTTCAGTCCGGAAAGTAATGAAAAACGTGGAAGAATTAAACCTGATGATGAACTGCGGGTTCTTGTTGCAACAGACGTCCTCAGCGAAGGTCAAAATTTGCAGGATTGCTTTATTGTGGTTAACTACGATTTGCCTTGGGCCATTATTCGATTGATCCAGCGTGCCGGGCGTGTTGATCGAATCGGTCAGAAGGCGGAAAATATTCTTTGCTACTCCTTTCTTCCAGCAGAGGGAGTGGAGCGTATCATTCGTCTCAGGGATCGAGTGCGGTTAAGATTGCAGGAAAATGCGGAGGTTGTCGGTACTGACGAAGCATTCTTTGAAGATGACTGCAATGATCAGGCGGTTGTTGACCTTTACAATGAGAAGGCAGGAATTCTGGATGGGGATGATGATACAGAGGTCGATCTTGCATCCTATGCTTATCAGATCTGGAAAAATGCCGCAGATGCGGACCCAAAGCTTAAAAGAATCATTCCTGCCATGCCTTCGGTGGTATATTCCACAAAAGAGCTTAAATCAGAAAGCACAAAACCGGAAGGGGTTCTGGTTTATATGCGGACAGGTGAAGGAAACGATGCTCTTGCCTGGATCGACCAAAAAGGCGGCAGTGTAACGGAATCACAGTTTGAAATACTTAAAGCGGCAAAATGCCGTCCTGATACAGCAGCCATTCCCCGGCATGAAAATCATCACGAACTGGTAAAACAAGGTGTTGATCTCCTGATTGAAGAAGAACGACACATCGGCGGCCAGTTGGGAAGACCTTCGGGCGCTCGGTTTCGCACTTATGAACGGCTTAAAGACTATGCAGGAGAAGTCGGAGGCACGCTGTTTGAGTCAAGGGAATTGCTTGGTGCAATAGAAGATATCTACCGTTATCCTTTGCGCCAATCCGCTATCGATACATTAAACCGTCAGCTTCGAAGCGGTATATCGAATATGGCTTTAGCCCAACTGGTTGTTGCGCTCAGAGAAGAAGACCGCCTCTGTCTTGTTCATGAGGAGGATGGGGAAGTCCGTGAACCGAAAATCATCTGTTCTTTGGGTCTGGCAGGGGAAAACAGGTAGTAAAGCTATGGCGAGTCTAAAATATAATGAGGTAAAGAATGCGCTACTATTTTGAGTGGGATCCGGCCAAAGGGAACATGAACATCCAAAAGCATAAGGTAAGCTTTCAACGAGCAGCAGAGGTTTTTAAAGATCCCAGTGCAATTTCTATTTTTGATATCGAACACAGTCACAACGAGGATCGTTGGATAACAATGGGTAGAGACTTTAGCGGAAGAATACTTGTTGTATCCCATACTTTTCGTAAGATTGATATGGAC
>JAUSPN010000080.1 GCA_030656555.1 Candidatus Desulfaltia sp.
ACGTAAAGAAGAACGACAGCAAAAATTATTTTAATCAGAGTTTGGGACAACTCATCCTTGCCCCCTCAGGAGGCAAGGCAGTTTCATCCCCTTCCAGGGGTTATTCCAAAGCCAGCCCCTCTGGGGTTGGATATTTACTTAGGGAGAAAAAGATGGCTAAGTCTATTACTCGGGAATTTACAAAAGGTTTGTGGGATGAGATACCACCATTTAGACTTGTGCTTGGCCTTTGTCCTATACTTGCCGTTACTAAAACTGTAGAAAACGGACTTGGAATGGGAGTGGCTGTAATCTTTGTTCTGGTATGTTCTAATGTTTTGGTTTCTTTATTACGTAAAATAATACCTTCACAAGTAAGAATAGCCTGTTTTATCGTTATCATCGCAACATTTGTTATTGTTGTTGAACTTCTTATGCAGGCTTTTGCATATCCATTGTTTCTTAAACTCGGTATATTTATACCACTTATTGTTGTTAACTGTATAGTGCTTGGGCGCGCCGAGGCTTTTGCTTACAAAAACGGTATTGTCGCTTCAATCGCGGATGGGCTTGGAATAGGTGTTGGGAATACAATTTCCCTGGTTGCTCTTGGAGCTTTACGGGAGGTGTTCGGCAGCGGCACATTTTACGGAATGTCTGTATTTGGCTCCTCTTTTCAGCCTTTTACATTCATGATTGAGGCGCCGGGCGCTTTTGTGTGTCTTGGGCTTATGCTCGCCTTGATGAATCTTGCAGGAAATAAATAGGAGAAAATCCCATGGGTGATTATGTACTTCTTGCTGTAAGCTGTATCCTTGTTAACAACATTCTGCTAATCCAGTATTTGGGGAATTGTCCTTTTCTTGGCACGTCAAAGAAAATGGAAACAGCGGTTGGCATGGGGATGGCTGTTGTCTTTGTCCTGGTTATGGCGGGAGCAATTACATGGCTTATCGAAGTATATATTTTAAAATCTTTCGGCCTTGAATATCTTAGAACTATTGCGTTTATTCTTGTTATTGCAGCTTTGGTACAGTTTGTTGAAATGTTCTTAAAAAAGAGCATTCCTGCGCTGTATAAAGGCCTTGGTATCTTTCTGCCGCTTATCACGACAAACTGCGCTGTAATGGGTGTCTGTCTGATAAATATTAATGAAGAATATACTTTCATGCAAACAGTTGTTTCATCATTCAGTTATGCTGCTGGTTTTGGTCTTGCGCTCGTTCTTTTTGCAGGTGTACGTGAACGCATCCTCCTGGCCAGGGTCCCAAAACCACTTCAGGATACATCAATCGGGCTTGTAACCGCAGGGTTGCTTTCTCTTGCTTTTTTTGCCTTCAAAGGCATGGCTTAAAATAGTAAATACACCCAGCCCTTTGTAAATTAAATTTGCTACAAAGGGTTAAGCGCACGTCTAGAATAAAACACCGCTTAATTTCCTCGCATATGTTATAATACTAAAGTCAATGCCGTTGACTTAATGGCCGTTCCTTAAAAGTCCCCCTTTGAAGGGGGATTAAGAGGGATGTTATTTCAATGGGTTACACCCCCCTGTTCCCCCTCAAGGGGGGGGGATTGTTTTTTTAATTTATCGAAAAAGGGTTATATTTTGGCAACTGAAGAAGGTGTTGTAATAAGGGTTGGTGGTTCTTCCACGGCATGGGTTAAATGCACCAAATCCGCTGCGTGTGAGTCATGCTCGGGGAAAGGTTTGTGTAATACTATGGGCGGGTCTGATGATAATGTGGAGGTGGAAGCAATAAATGCTGTAGGAGCAAAGGTTAATGACAGGGTTACTATAAGCTTTGAAACCTCTTCATTATTAAAAGCATCTTTTCTCGTTTATATAATTCCTGTTTTATTTTTAATCCTGGGGGTAATTATCGGCAATAAAATTGCGCTGATATTTCATTATGATCAGTCAATATCTGCGATTCTTGTTGGTTTTTTATTTTTATTTGCCGCATTTTTCTTTGTTAAAATAAAAGGAAATAAAATGTCTAAAAAGGATCAATACCGCCCTAAGATTATCAGAATCTTAAAATAATAATTAAAAACTAACTACCAGCTCTCTTACCCTGCCTTTATATAAAAGATACCTAAGAAAAAGAGGAATATAATCGCTGCGCAGGCGCCAATACCGATCTGAATCCTGTAAGAGTTCTCATTATAAGGTCTATTTATAATATCTTGATACAACACCTTTTTCCCTTGAATTGAGTTTATAACCATTTCCAGAAAGACATACGGGTTTTTACTGATCTTTCCTACTGAGATCACTTCGCTTGAAAGCGAGCCCTGCACACCTGATCTGATTCCATTCAACAGACGATTGCAAAACCATAGACACCCTCTGCCGAACATCCTGTAAAACCAATCTGTATCAAGACTAACCGTGGCCTCACCGCCTAACTTATCGATGTAAATCCAGAATGCGGCTAGAGTAAGCAGTAGTAATTGTATCATCCCCACAACATGACTTGCGGCATAAGGATGATAATGCACCGGATACGGCAAAATATCATAGAGTACTTTTGGGTAAACGCCGGTAAATATACACAAGAAAGCGGCAATCCCCATTGCCAGTAACATGTTGAATGGAGGCTCTTTTACATCCTCTATTTCGTCCTCATCGCCCTTCTTCAGGCCAAACCATACGCCCCACGGGAGTTTTAATCCGGTGTGCAGGAATGTACCGATGGATGCAAGATGAAGCATCAACTCAATCGAAGGCCTCTGGAGAAGTCCTGCTGCCGCGCCGATCATTGTCTTGCTCACAAATCCGTTAAAAAGCGGAACTGCGGAAATGGAAAAGGCGCCGACCATATAAAGAGCGAGCGTGATCGGCATCTTTTTGTATAAGTCTCTCCCCTGCAGGTCCGTCATTTTTTCCCTGCCGGTTACATGTATCACCGCCCCCATCCCCATAAAAAGCACGGATTTGTAAAGAATATGACAAAAAGCATGGGCGCTGGCGCCATTGATCGCCATTTCGCTCCCAAGCCCGACACCGCAGACCATATACCCGACCTGGCTGATAATATGATAAGCAAGAAGCCGGCGAATGTCGTTTTCGAGCACGGCGTAAACGACCCCGTAAAGGGCCATTATCGCCCCTAACCAGACCAGAAGTTCGACACCTGGAAAAGACCTCAGCAAGACGTATACAGCGCTTTTCGTAGTAAACGCCGTCATAAATACCGCGCCGGTAATAGTTGCTGCAGGATAAGCATCTGACAGCCATGCGTGAAGAGGAGGCACGGCTGCATTAAGTATGAATCCAAACAGAATAAATTTGGCAGCAACGGTTCCAAAGTCAAACAGCTCGAATGCAATCGACCCAGTGGTTACCACATGAATGATAATTCCTGCCAATAACATACATCCACCAAAAAGATGTACTAAGACATATCGGAATCCTGCATCGAGCGAAGCCTTTGTTTTTCGGTACCAGACCAGGAATACCGAAGCAATAGCCATAATTTCCCAAAAAACAAAGAGAGTGAACAGATCTCCGGCAAATACCACGCCGAGAGTACTTCCCACATAGAATAATGCAGCCACATGTTGTCCGTATTCCTTTATATGAATGGCATAAACCATTCCTATAAAGGACATGATTACGAAAACATACGCAAAAACCATGCTGAGCTTGTCCACACGGCCCAGGATAAGTTCGTAATCCAGAAACTGGTATGTCCAATAGACACCGTGTGGCATGTTTACAAGATTCCAGAAAGCTATGGCCGGAATCAACAGCACAAGGGCTTGCTTTAATATTCTTATCCGGATCAGGGGGATCAAAAGCGCCCCTATAATGTAAATAAATGCGGGGGGGATATTAATCATAATAATCCTCTTTCTTCATGAGCCAGGCATGGCCCAACCATTTGGATACAAGCACAATCACAATACATCCGATAAATCCGTACACAACGTCAAAAACCGGTATCTTTTGCCACCAGAAATGAGGGTGCTTGTTCGGGAATACAAATCCCAGGATGCACACTACCGCGATACTTATGTAAAGAATACCCTTTAATTTTTTTACCATCCTATCCTGCTCCTAATATGTTTTGTACGGCCAGAGATGCTATGCTGAAAAAGCTAACAAACGCATCAGGCGCTATTCCAAAGATAATTGACAACAAAGCTGTAATGGTAATAGGTATCACCATTAACATTGGGGCCTCGTCAAAATGCGGGACAATACCAGCCGGCAGCTTTTTGAAAAAGGAATTGTAAATAATAGGGAAGAAAAAGGCCGCATCAAGCATGGCGCTGGTTAAAAACACAAACAGAAAGACAATCTGCTTTGCTTCAAGAGCGCCAAGGCATAAAAACCATTTGCTTATAAATCCGTTAATGGGCGGAAGACCCGAAAGCCCCAATGCCCCAATAGCAAAGGCGCCCATGGTCATTGGCATCTGTCTGCCCACTCCATCAAGTTGGCTAACATATTCCTTATGTGTTTTTACATATATAGCCCCTGCGCAAAAAAACAGGGTGATCTTCATAAAGGCATGATTTGCAAGGTGAAGGATCCCGCCTGTCATGGAACTTTTGGTCAGAAGTATTGCTCCAAGAATAATTATTGCAAGGTTGTTAATGGTTGAAAAAGCAAGTCTCCTTTTCAGATGATCCTGGCCTAATGCCAGTAAACCGGCTCCCACCACTGTAATCGAAATAAAATATGCCAACAATATCCAGAGCCCTAAATCATGAAGAAGATTTGGACCAAACACATACAGAATCACTCTTAAACAACCAAAAACACCGGCTTTCACAACAGCCACCGCATGCAGAAGGGCGCTTACGGGGGTAGGAGCGACCATAGCGGTAGGAAGCCATTCATGCATCGGCATGATACCGGCCTTAACACCAAAACCAAGTATAAACATTATAAACAGAAGTATCAGGATACCGTTTGAACCACTGCCCTCTCCTATAAATCCGCCGGCTTTAAAATCAAGAGTGCCTGTCAGATAATAGGTCATTGCTATGGCAAACAGGAGAACGCAACCTGCAACAAGCGTATATACCAGATATTTTCTTCCTCCAATGATCGCCTCAGGCGTCTCCTTGTGAGCCACTAAAGGATAAGTGGCAATGGTAAGTATTTCGTAAAAGACAAGAAAGGTAAGGAGATTGGCGGAAAACGCAATACCAATTGCTGATGAAAGACACATGGCAAAAGCGAAAAAATATCTTGTCTGCGCATGTTCGTTAAGACTTCTGACATAACCTATGGAATAAAATGAGGTTGCAATCCAGAGAGAGGATGCAACCAGCCCGAACATCATTCCAAAAGCGTCCACTCTGAACTGTAAGCAAATCCCGGGATAAAAAGTAAATAGGGTATATTCGATCACTTTCCCCTGCAAAATCAAAGGGATCATGGAAAAGACGATCAAAAACTTTATCAATGCAGCTATGATGGTCCACGACTCCCTGATATTCCTGTTCTTCTCTCCGGTAGCAAGAATCAAAAAAGCAGCAATCATTGACACCAGGACAGCCCAAAGGGGCCTTGATGAACATACAACATCCATTTACATTCTCCCAAACAATTAAAAGCTCGCAGGAACTGCAAACTGAATTATAGATGAAATAATATTTCCGCTAAATATGCCGAGCAAAATAATCCCTGCTGCCATGATAACAATGGGAACAAGCATAGTAAGAGGGGCTTCGTCCCTTTGTGCCATATGTGTTTCCCCGCCATCATTGGCATACGCCGGCTCCATAGGTTTAAAATAAGCACATTCGATAACCCTGAAAAACAGAACCGCATTTATCAAACTGCTGCATAACAGCGCTGCCGCGAATGCCCACTGCCCGGCCTCGATAGTGCCCAGGATGAGATACCACTTGCTGAAAAAGCCACATGCAGGCGGTATGCCAACCATGGAAAGCGCTGTTATAGTAAAGGCACCCATAGTAAACGGCATTATTTTATTCAGATTATGCAACTTGTGTATATCACGCGTCCCAATTCTGTATGATATCGCGCCCACAATCAAAAACAGACATGCCATCATAAAAGCGTCGTTCAAGATATGAAGAATGGCCCCTGTAAGTCCTATTTTATTCGCCACACTCACACCCATTACAATATACCCTACTTCCGCAACCAGGATATAAACCAGCATTTTCTTAAGGTCTGTTTGTGCAAGCGCTTTGATTCCCCCAGCGAAAATAGCGATGAACGAGAGCCATCCCAATATGGTCATTACCGGCACCGTCTCCACGGAAAAACGAGGTTGAAATATTGTAAACATTATCCTGATCATCACATATGCGGCTACTTTGGTCATTAAGGGAGCAATAAGTGCGCTTACAGCGGACGGAGCGGTAGAATAAGCATCCGGCATCCATATGTGCAACGGGAAGATCGCCCCTTTAATCATTATGCCGACGGTAAAAAAAGCAAAAGCAACAAGGATAATTTTAGAATGATACATATTAGGCAAAATGACGGCCAGGTCTGCCATGTTAAGCGATCCGGTTGCTACGTAGAGATACCCAACACCTAACAGGTAAAAGCATGCCCCGATAGTCCCCATAATAACATAATTGAAGGCGGCTATCGGCGCTCCTTCCTCACCGATTGCTATTAGGGCATAACAGGAAAGAGAGGAAATCTCCAAAAAAACAAAGAGATTGAATACATCTCCGGTAATCACAATCCCCAGGAGCCCGGTAATAAGAAGGAGAAAAAGCGTATAAAAGGGGACGGTTTTCTCCGGCAGTTCTTTCTCCACAGACTTTTTTGAATAAACGGCAACCATCAGACTGATAAAAGAAACAATGACCAGCATAAATGCGCTGAGATAATCCAACGCATATTCTATACCCCATGGGGGTGCCCAGCCACCCAGACGATAGGAGAATTTGCCGGTCGTCATGACAGTATTTATTATACCTAAAGAGGAGATGAAGGTTACAACAAGGACAGCGACAACCCATGGATAGCAAAGCTGTTTTTTCCACCATCCAATAAGCGGGATAAAGAAAGCGGCAATTAAAGGAACCACTATAATCAAAGCAGGAAATTGTTCTGCCATATTTAGACTCCTGTATCCTTTCTGATCTTCAGAATTTCATCTTCTTCCAGGGTGTTATATCTTCTGTAGATTAAAATAAGTATCGCAAGGGCGACACCGGTTGTAGCAATTGAAACTACAATTGCCGTAAGCATCAGCACGTGTGGCAATGGATTCAAATAACCGGCGACATCAATTGCTTGATGGCCGTGCCCCTGAGCATGCCCCATTAATATGGGAACTGTTGCTCCTCCCTTTTTTACGCCCGTGGAAATATAAAAAAGAATTATTGCTGATTGGAATATATTCATCCCAATAAGTTTTTTGACGAGATTTTTTTTGCCCATCATTGCATACAGCCCGATCATCATCAGAACCACGTATATCCAGAAATTGTATTTGCCAATTACGTAGTCGAGCATTTTAATCCCCTCCTCCCTTGCGCTTCTTTCGCAACATCAGCACGCATGCAATGCCGGCCGTAAAAATCACAGTGGTCTCACCCAGCGTGTCATACCCTCTGTAATCCGCAAGTACGGCCGTCACCATATTGGGTGTTGCTGTTTTCTCTATGGCCTCCTGGATATACAGCGGTGAAACGTGCGAACTGGCCGGAGAATTGGGATCACCCCATTCGGGCATTTCTTCGATACCGTATATAAGCAGTGCGCCTGTCATAATGGCTGCGATTAAAGCAATAACTTTCAATCTTTTGACCTCCTTTTTGTTTTACTAACCGCTGCGATAAACAATACTGTCCCAACTCCTGCGCCTACGGAGGCCTCGGTAAAGGCAACATCCACCGCCCCCATTTCCGTCCAGAGAAGACACATAAAAAAGCTGTAAGCGCCAAGTATAATAACAGCGGCTAAAAGATCCTTAATGGTAATAGCAGCGATCGCGCAGATAATTACAAAGATACAGAAAATAAGATCAAGTTGCCAGATCATTTGTTTCCCTCCCTGGTCCATGGTTTAACACCACACCGAAAAGCGGCCCTGGAAATGGCATGAGTCGCCGTAGGATTAGCTAAAAAGACAAAAACAGCAATAACGACCAGCTTAATACTGTCTAAAATAGCTCCATGATGAAAGGCATGATATAATGCAAGACCGACAAGACATATAAGCACTGCAAGAGTGTCTCCTTTTCCGGTGGCATGCATCCTGGAATAAAAATCCGGGAAACGTATCAGGCCGATGGTGCCGGTAGTAAAAAAGAAACATCCTATCAAAATCAAAACAATGGATATTGTTTTAACAACTTCCATCAGATTTCACCTCTTCCTTCAAAATACTTTGCTGCCGCCAGGGTCCCGATAAAATTTAAAATAGCATATACCATGCTGATATCGATGAACATTTCTATCCTGTTGTAAATAAAACCCATGAGCACCAGAACTATTAATGTTTTTGTGCCGATTGCTCCAACACTTACAAGCCTGTCAATAATAGTCGGTCCGAATACTACCCGATACAAACAGACTAAAACAAGCAGGCAAAGAAAAATGCTGACACCTAAATAAAAATTTCCCATATCGCTGCTCCTGAACTTAGTTCGCTTTGCTTACAATCCGAGCCAAGATTATCAGCCAACCTGTTGTTTTGATGTTAAGTTATACTTTTTAACCTTTGCGTATAGTGTGCTGCGGCTCACATTGAGCTGTTTTGCGACCTGTAATTTGTTCCAGTTACATTCCTGTAAAATCTTCATCAGGAACCGTTTTTCATTTTCTTCAAAAGAGGTTATCGCATCTCGCCGCTCGGTTAAAACCTCATTTAAGATACGAGGTGGTAAAGACTCACGTTCAATTACATCCCCTTTTGTCAAGAGAAAAGCATGTTGAATGTTGTTTTCCAATTCCTTGACATTGCCGGGCCAGGAATAGTCCATTAACACCTGCATGGTATCAGGAGTCACGCCCTTAACATTTTTCTTTATTTCAATGTTTAGCTCTTTTATAAAGCATTGTATTAAAGGAGGTATATCTTCTTTTCTTTGCCTTAAAGAAGGCACATGAATATTGATTACATTCAGCATATAAGAAAACTCTTCGTTAAAAGTGCCCCCTTCGACCTCTCTTCCCAGATCTGTATTAACGGCAGCAATTATTCTGACATCGGTCATTATCGACTTATTTCCGCCCAGTCTCTTAATTTTCCGGTTTTGCATAAACTTTAGGAGCTTTATCTGAGTCATCGGAGAGATTTTGTCGATTTCAGATAGAACCACTGTTCCACCATCAGCCAATTCCAAACAGCCTTTCTTCTGATATACAGCCCCTTCAAATGCCGCGATTTCATGGCCAAAAAGCCCGCTCTCCACTATAAACTGCGGATAAGCCGAACAGTTATACACCTCAAAAGGTTTATCTTTTCTAGCGCTGTTCAAATGGATAGATCTTGCCACCAACGCCTTTTCCGTCCCTTCTTCTCCCCGGATCAGAACCGTAGTATCTGTGGGAGCCAGGTTCAATATCATCTTGTAAACCTGCTGCATTTTTACGGACAGTTTGTTAATATCCTGAATTCTCAAGTTTAATCCTTAAAGATTAATCAGATTGATTCCGCTCTTTTGTTGAAGGGAGCCCCCCTGTAGATATGTCTAAAAAAATCGAGGTCATAACAGCCATGACAGCAATTCCTACGCCTGTCTCAATGCCAAGAATGCCGAGCGATCTTGCTTGCGCTATCCCTACGTGAAATATCTTGTCAAGCGCTCCATAATCCAAATAATTACCCCCGAGTATGATGCACAACAACCCTATTCCAGCAAATATAAAGACTCCGAGACTGCACAAAATTGTATTTAATCTCTCGGTCATCCTCCGTAACGCGTTATCCAGCCCGAATGTAATGACCAGTAGAATAAAGCTTGCGCCTAAAATCACACCTCCCTGGAAACCTCCTCCAGGGCTGTAATGCCCATGCGCGATGACATATAGGGCATATATCTGAATAAACGGTATTAATAACCGGGAAAGTGTCTTAACAATAACATCATCCGATTGTCTGGTCATGTCTATTGTACGTTTGATTATCATATAGTCCGGCCTCAATTCTCAAGATTATAGAACTTAGTTCGCTTCGTTCACAATTGGTCAAGTAGTTGATTAGTCGAGTGGTTCAAGAACCTTACAACTCGACGACTCGACTATGTTGTCTACTTTAATTCTACAAAGATAGGCGCCATATCAAGAACATCCTGAACATACACATGATCGGCTTCCATGAATATATGAGCGATTCTATCCTCCATCTCGCCGGTCATAAGATCTTCCGCAACCTTCTTGCTAACAGCGTGCACATAATATATGCCGTCTTTCACATCTACTGTGATAGTGCCCGGGGTAAGGGTTATCGAATTAGCAAGAGTAACCATCGAGATGTCACTTTCCAGTTTCGACTTAAACTCAATTATCTTCGGGTCAATGAGCCTTTTAGGCCACAGAGCCAGTCTTGCAACATGCAGATTGGACAGGACAATCTGATACATTAGCCATGGGACATAAACAATAAACCTCTTAACTATAACACGCATATCTCCAGCCCTTGGATTGGCAAAAAGGAGATCATGCGATAAGTGTGACACCAAGCCGCAACACAGAACTCCTATGCTGATATGAAATAAATCATAGTGGCCTGATAAGAGCAGCCAGAAACCCAACAAAAGGATAAAGGTCGATATAAATCTGATGACTTCGGCTTTTGTTTGTTTGGCTCCTTTAAATATTGCCTCTACTCTCTTCCGCTGCAGGATTTGAGCCTCTGAAGTCAGTCTGGCCGCCGTATCCAAAACCTGCCTGGCTCTATTTCTTGACTCCTCTAATATTCTAAAAGACTCATCAGCAGCCTGCACCAATATGGTTACTTCCATACACGACTCCTTTTATATACCTGCAAAAAAACAAATCCATCTTCCTGCTAATAACCAACTATAACTTAAGTTGAGCGATTAGCTGTTAGCCATTAGCGTTTAGCTCTAAAAAATCAGGGCATTACGTTAATTAGAAATAACACCCAATGAGTAAAAATTTGTAATAGTAAAACACCTTGGAATCATTAAACTAATAGCTAACCGCTAAAGGCTAATCGCTCAATTTGGGTATAAACTAACTGAAACAAAGTTATGAAATTATCAACGCTGGTATGGATGATCTTTCTGCAACACGAGACGACGGCTTTCCCCTAAAAATGTCCTTGAGCTTTTGCACCCTCGTTGCATCCATGATTATCACTGTAGAATCGTAATCTTGTGCGGCAAGCAAAATCTCATCAGCGATATCTCCGGCATAGAGATGATATTCTGCTTCAATTCCAATATCCGTACACCTCTTGCGGGTTTCTATCATTTTTTCCTTGAGCTGCCGCAAATCACGCACAGTCAACTTTTCATATATTACAGTAACAATATCCAGTTCGCTAATTAACTCTTTAAGGCCGATAACATACTGCAAGGCATTCTCAGATGCATCAGGCCAATCAGAAACCAACAAAACACGCTCAAACATTCCTTTTGAACTAAAATTCAATCCTTTTTCGTCCTTATCGACAATAAGAAGAGGAATATTGGTGGACTTAATAATATCATTTAAGATTGAACCACCAAATATTCTTCGATTCTCTTTTTTATTAAAATGAAGTACAACAAGCGATATACTGTTTTCATGGATTATGTTTAAAACACTTGTGGAGAGGTTGCAGGGATCAATTTTAATGCTTACATGTATCCCTAAACCACTCAATCTCTTTTTCCATACCTCAAACAGGTCAAGACTTGCGTTGTTTGAAAGGAGAACAATCTCTTGCAAACCAAGATTTTTGAGACCCGACAATCCATCCAGCACACGAAAGGTGGGTTCGCTTAAATTTGTAGCGTAAACAATTTTTTTTACGTCCATAACTTCCCTATGTCATAGTTATACGAGGTCAATTCATAAATACATATAATGCCTGCTTTAAGAATCTATACCGACCTTATCGATAGTTGATAAAATCGTAAAAAGTCACGCTCCAAGTTGTTGCGAGGAGTGTACCAACCCATGACACGTTTTCAGACTTTTTACGAGTTTATTATCATTAAACATGATACAAAAATTAGGTTTGTTTGTTGATTTTGACAGTGTATTGCAATGTTCATGCCTTTTCGATTGCAACTCATATATAACTGTTTTATTTAATGTTTTTGAATTCAAAAACAAAATACGATCAAAAGCCCTAACACAGTCTGTCCAACAACTGGACAAAAAGTAGCTATGTTTAGGAACATATTTATATCTTTACATAATTTTGTGTACAAATAAAGGACACTTCTTGCCACAATATCATACAGTAAGATTTTATGTATTTCTTTTTTTCTGTTCCTGTTATTGTCTTTCATGCTGCCTGCTTGCCTATATAATACACATGTTCAGGCATACAATAAGAACTTGACAATCTAAACACTTTCTGATTATCTTCAAAAAATTTAAAAGTGTGTTCAGGAGGAAGTTTTATGAAATTTAAAAAGATGCTGTTTGTAACCGATTTCGATGAACTGTGGTTTGATGCCTTGGAATCATTGATGGGACTGAGAAAGGCAGGGCTTAATCATGTGGTTTTTCTCCATGTAATAAACAGAGAAGAAGTTGCCATGCGTCGCGGGGCAGGTTACCTTAAAGAGGAAGATGTCAGATTAAAACAAATGGCAGATGTGCGTTTTATTGATTGGGCGGAAAGCGTATTTGAAAAAGGAATGGAATGCGGCGCCTATGTTGTTGTTGGAAATCCCATCCCCAAAATTCTTTCAACGGCTGAAACAGAAGGAGTGGACTTTATCGTAACAGAAGCCCACAAAAGAACAAAATTAGAGAAACTTTTTGCGAGTTCAACAACAATGGAACTCCTCCGGCGGTCAAAAGCTCCTGTGCTGGTTCATAAATATATGCTGCCGTCAGGCAGGGTTAATAATAAGCCGTTTGATACACCTCTACTGGTAACAGACTGGTCATCTCCATGCGAAAGGGCGTTGGAACAGTTAATAGATATAAAAAAGGCAGTAAAAAATGTGGTGGTGATACATGTTATCGGTGATGATGTTGTAAAGGGCAAATCAAAAGATGACCTTATGAAGATTCAAAAGGAAAATAAAAAAAGGCTGGAAGATGTCTGCAAAACTTTTGAAGATGAAGGAGTCGAAGCGGATTCTCATCTTTGCATGGGTGACGTGGTCTCCCAGATTGAAAACGCCGCGCGTGAATATAATGCTACAATGATTGTTATGGGCTCTACAGGAAAAGGGGCCTGGCGGGCACGCTGGCTTGGCAGTGTATCTCAGGAAATAACAGAAACTTCTGAATTTCCGACACTGCTTATTCCCTAAAAAAATTTGGTTGAGTTGTTGAGTTATTAACCACTCGACTGCTCGACCAAATTCGAATCAGGACAAAAACTTCTTTAGGGTTTTCTCCAGTTCTTCCGGTTCAACCGGTTTTTCCAGATAGGCATCCGGTTCAGGTATGTCTTGACCCTCAAACTCCGTAAGGGCTTTTTGAGAACGGGTAAAGGTTCTTTGGGCTATTCCTGAAAGTATTATCACCGGAATATCACTAAGCTCAGGGTCTGTTTTGACTTTCCTGTACATCTTAATCCCGCTTTCTTTAGGCATTAATACATCTAATATAATTGCGTCCGGTTTTTCTTCCCTTATTTTATTCATAGCTTCTTCGCCGTTTAATGCGCTTATCGGCGTATAACCGCTATTTTCTATAACGCTTGATGCAAATGTTATTATGTCAGTATCATCATCAACAATCAGAACCTTTTTACCCATTTTTACTCCTCCTTTATTGAAAGCTTTAGTACCAACAAGATAAAAATTTTCAAACTACTCACTTTTTTAAAAAAAATTATATAGTAAATTACATATAAATTACAAGTAAAATTATTTTTTCTCTGGGAATTCTTGTTTCGCAAGCCTGATTGAAAACCTTGTGCCCCTGCCAAGTTCCGATTCCACATCCAAGATCCCTTTATGCTCATGAATTATCTTTTGAGAGACAAGCAGCCCAAGGCCTGTGCCACGATTTCCCTTTGTGCTGAAAAATTCGGTAAAAATTCTATCCTTAACCTCCTGATCCATACCACAACCATTATCAACCACATCGTAGATCACACCGCCTTTTCTGTCAGAATGAGTCCTAACCTTTACCTGCCAATCTTTTTCCGTATCAGGGTCAAAAATGCAGGCGTCAATTGCATTTGAAACCAGATTAAGAAGGCAGCTGTGTATCCCTTTGGGTTCAAGGTAAACCTCGCCTATTTCCTTATCTAAATCCCTTATAAGTTTAACATCGTTTTCTTTAGCCTTTGACTCCATAAGATTGCAGACCTCATCCACAATAATATTTGGATCATATTTTTCATATTCCGGTTCACGTTCCTTTGAATAACTGAGAAGATCCAAAACCAGACCAGAAACTCTATTAATATTTCTTTCCACCATGTCCCAACCTGTTCTTAGTTTGCTCCCATTGCCCCCCTCTTTTACACCAGCGCCGGCAAAGCTATCAGGCGACTTTTTCATTGCGGTGTTAACGATATAGACACCCCCCTTTAAGCCGTTTAAAATATTCTTTATGCCATGCGCAAGACCGGCCACTGTCTGTCCTACAGCCGCCAATCTTTCAGATTGTATAAGTTCCTTTTGGAGCCGCTTGATTTCTCTCAAGTCCTGGAAAAATCCAACGCTTCCTATAGGCTTATCAGTTTCATAAAGTATTGCGCCTGAAAATCTTATCGGTATTACCTCACCATTTTTTCCTTCAACACTCGTATCTTCCAATACAAAAATGTCATCAGCGCTTCTTGATTCGCCAGATAAAATACCAGTGGTTTTCTGTCCTATCCCCTCAGGGAAAAGATGGTGGACCTTCTTCCGTGTTTTAACCTCATCTTCTGTATATCCAAAAATCCTTTCTGCTGCAGCGTTAAATATCAGAACATTCCCTTCCTTATCCGTAGCAATAATTCCATCGATAGACTGCTGGATCAGTTTACTCTCGAACTCATATCTTCTTTTTACCTCTTCGGTAGCATCCTTTACCATATTCTCCAGGTTATTGGTATACTCCCTTAACAGCCTTTTTGTTTCAAGCCGCTCTTTGGCTCTATTTAGGGCAACCGCAAGAACTTGATCCCCCACCGGTTTGGTTATGAAATCGGATGCGCCCAGTTGAAGGGATTTGATCGCCGATTCCATATCGCCATGACCAGTAATAACTATTACCTGGGTATCCGGGTCTATTTCTTTAACTCTTTTCAAGACCTCAATGCCATCCATACCCGGCATTTTTATATCAGTAAGAACAATAATCGGAAGATTTTTACGGAACAGTTCTATACCTTTTCCACCATCTTCCGCGGTTAAGACCTGATAGCCATCTCTTTTTAAGGATAAAGATAAGACCTTTCTTATCCCTTCTTCATCGTCGATTAGCAATAGCTTTAGCTTTGACACATCAATTCTCCAATGCCTGCCAATGAGCAGGAAATCTTAACTCAAAGGTTGTACCAACACCTTCTTTGCTCTTTACATCAAATGTCCCATCATAGTCGCGGACAATTCCATAACTAATGGACATGCCAAGCCCTGTACCTTTACCAACCTTCTTAGTGGTAAAAAACGGTTCAAATATCCTATCTCTGACGCTGTCAGAAATCCCCATACCGGTATCAGATATCATGACTACAACCTGGTTTTCCTTTAGCAATGACTTTATTGTTATAGATTTTTCAACATCTGTGCCCATCTTTTCAACCTTTTCATCTATAGCATCAAGCGCATTGGTCACCAGGTTGATAAAAATCTGCTCCAGCCGGTTGTGTTCAGCCATTATAGCGGGTAAGTTTTCTGTTAATTCAAGCTTAAGTTCTATCTGATGCAATCTTAGCTGCTGACCTAATACCTTAAATACGTCCCTGATAGGGCTATTAATATCTACAGGCGACTTCACAGAAGGAGATATTCGGGAAAACTCCCGTAAATGATTAATAATTCCAGATGCCCTGTCCACATGGCCGCTTATTTCCTCAGACACGATTTTTAATTCTTCAATATCAATCTTTTCGTCTTGTTTAATTACTTTTTGAATAAAATCGCTTCCAATCTTGATAACATTCAAAGGCTGATTCAATTCATGGGCAATACCTGAGGCCATGGTGCCTATGGTGGTCATTTTACTGGCCTGTACAAGCTGGGCCTCCTTTTCCATGCTCTCCGTAATATCAATAGAGGCCACGATTAATACCTCCATTCCCATATATTTTGCCGGACAAGCCGTAATATTTACATAGAATGGATGACCATTCTTGCGCACGTGCCTTTTTTTAGTAAAGAATCCCCTTTGGCCAAAGGAAAGTTCTTGAAACCCGGCTACAACCTCTCCGGTTTGTTTATGCCCCAAACTAATAAAAGACATTTTTACTAATTCTTCCCTTGAATAACCATAGATATCCAAAGCCCTTTCATTGATATCCAGGATTTGGAAGTTATCCCGTTCTATAATAAAGATGGGATCAGGATTAGTATTAAACAAGAGTCTATATTTTTCCTCTGATGTCCTGAGATCTTTCTCATAAGATCTTAATTTATAAAGCATGTGTTGAAAGGAGTCCCGGAGTCTAATTATTTCATCCCCTTTATAACGTCGATAAACGGAACACTTCACACATTGATCTAATTTTTGCGGAAATTTTCCTGACGGCCCGCCAAAGCATAATGTGTCTAACACATACCAGCACGGGATAGTACCGTCTTTATAGGCCGGGCAATCTGTCTTGTCACAGTTCAATAACCTCCAGCACGCTATTGATCGCCTTGGGAGTTTCTCAAAATCATAGTCATATCCTCCACGGCTAATCTCATCAGCGGCCTGAGTCAGCCGGACAATATGTCGAACAATATATCTGTTAAACCATAATATCAGGAAAAAACCGAGCATTGTTACTGATATAATGGCTCTAATTATATTCTGGTTTCGTACCGAGGTAAGTGTTTTCTGAATCGGCTCCCAGCTAAACCCAACCGACAACACTCCCAAAAGAGATTTTTCATCCCCGTGACACTTATAACAGGCCTTTTCATTATAAACAGGAATGGCATAACGCAATAGTTTGATATCCACATTATTATGATGGCGCTTTTCCAGCCCCTGTGCTAATTTGCCTGTGCTAAACGTTTCCAGGGTGATCTTAGAAACGGCCTTCCTGTCGATATCATAGGGGTCTACTCCATTACGCCTGATGATACCAGTGTCATCACAAAGATGAACTGCCTTTATATCTTCCAGAGTGCCCAGCCTCTCCAATATGGCCTGAACCTGCTCCATTTCGCCATCCAGCATGGGATACTCTATGCTCTTCATAACAGTATCACTTATTTCCATGGCCATTTTTTTGTTCTCTTCAGCATGACGATTAACCTGGGTAATCACATCAAAATAGCTAAAGGTGCCCAGCACCGTAAGCAGGATTATACTCATGCCCAGCATTATCTTGATTCTTAAACTTCCTGACATGAATTCCTTTAAATTTATCCAGCTAAACATAAAAAATTCCCTCTTAAACCTAAAAGGCAACCGTTCACGGTTGTCGGTTCACAGTTCGAATGTCATAGACAACCCATTTTCTTTAGTACCCTGGATGCTTATGGCCGCTGTGACAGCCTGTACAAATATTCTTTGGGATACTCAATGTTTCTTGATGTTCGCGCTTGGTAGGAGCCTTGAGGTGCAGGCTTGCCGGACCATGACAGCTTTCACATTGTTTATTGATCATGCATGGAGTCTCTTGGACACTGGCAAACCCCCCGGGTTTTCCGTATCCCGTAGTATGACAGGGAAGACAGTTCGGGTCATTATCTTTTTTCCTCATCTGTATGATCCGGAAATTTTTTGAGTATTTCCAGGAATAATAGCTTGTCACGTGTTCGGGATGGCAGTCTTTACATTTTTCCATTCCAACATATACTGCCCCCGCTGTTTTTTTTTCAGCAATAGCTGCATTAGAAAGAAACAGTGCGCATAAAATTAATAAAATGGATATTGTAATTAAAACAAAAATTTTGTCTTTCATAATAACCGCCTCATTTATCCACATGATTAATATTATATTTTTTCAGCTTTGCATACAATGTGCTTCGGCTGATATTCAGCTTTTTTGCGACCTGTAATTTATTCCATTGATATTCTTCCAGCACTTTAGTTAGAAATCTTCTTTCATTTTCCTGAAAGGAGCTTATCTTTTTTTCTTTATCCGCAGTAAAATATATATTATCGGGAAAATTTTGTTCGCTGATAAATCCATTCTTTGTTAGAATAAAAGAGTGTTCGATAATATTCTCCAGTTCCCTAACATTGCCTGGCCAACTGTAATTCATCAACAATTTCGTAGCCTTGGAAGAAATCTCTTTAACTTTTTTATTCCCTTGCGAGTTCAGTTTTTCAATAAAATATTCAACCAGAAGAGATATATCATTTCGTCTAACCCTGAGAGGTGGAATATTTATTGGAATAACATTTAATCTGTAATATAAATCCTCACGAAAGTTTCCCTTTTCCACCTCTTTTTGTAAATCTTTATTAGTGGCTGCTATTATTCTGACATTCACTCCAATGGTTTCCTGCCCTCCCAATCTCTCAAACTTTTGGAACTGGAGAAATCTAAGGAGCTTAACCTGTGACATTAAAGGAATCTCGCCAATTTCATCCAGAAAAAGGGTCCCCTCGTTTGCCAGTTCAAATCGTCCGATCCTCTTATGTGTTGCGCCTGTAAAGGCTCCCTTCTCGTGGCCGAACAGTTCGCTTTCTAACAACGTATGAGGGTATGCAGAGCAATTTACAACAACAAAACGCTTGTCTTTTCTATGGCTATGCAAATGAACCGCCCTTGCAATAAGCTCTTTTCCTGACCCGCTTTCACCTTGAATCAATACTGTTGCATCGGTAGGAGCTATATCTAAAATCAAATTATAAAGCTGACGCATCTTGTGATCTTTTCCGATAATGCCTCCAAAGCCTGAAAACATTTCTACCTTATCATCTAATCCCTTCAGCTTTTCTTCGTTCAGCGCTATTCTTCTAATATCATAGGCAACCTGTGAAAGCATAAGATAAAAAAAGCGTAAATCATCTCCTGAAAAAACATTAGCCTCAGATGCAAGCAGAATCACTCCGCCGGCAATATCACCATTTCTATCTATTGGGACAACGGATAAAGACTTATAATTTTCAAAGTTTTTTAACCAGCCATAGCCCATAGCGCTTAGTTCGGCAATCTCCATTGGATAACGCATAGAATTAATCGCAGATATAATCTCTTCTTTATCCTCTGTTTGCAAGCATCTATAACCATTGACCTTAATGAAATCGTCTTTTGCTTCGTTAAAAACAAGGGGGATTGCCGTTTTAAACAAAAATATATTTTTGATCCTCTCGATGATAAGATTAAAGGCATCTACAAGATATTTCTTTTCACTGAGGTTACATGTAATATCGCAAAGAGTTTTCATTCCTTTATGTGATTTTTCAAGCGCTGCTGTCTTTTCCTCTACCGCCTTTTCAAGATTAAATGTATAATGCTTAAGCGTTTCTTTGACCTTCAACTTTGCTTCAGCACGTTGAAGAGCCTTGGAAAGAGCATCCGCATTAACAGGTTTTGTTATAAAATCAGAGGCTTCAAGCTGTATTGACTTGACAGCCTTTTCCATGTCTCCATGCCCGGTTATTATAATGACCTCTGCATCCGGATTTATTTCTTTGATATTTCTTAAAACATCTATACCATCCATCCCAGGCATTTTAATGTCTGTTAAAACAATCGAAGGGGCTTCCTGTTTAAACAGTTCAATACCGTTGTGTCCATTATCGGCAGTTATAACATCATATCCCTCGTTCCTAAGAGACATGCTCAATAATTTTCTAATGCCTTCCTCATCATCTATAAGCAATAACTTCAACACACCTATCCTCCCAATTAAGACACCGGGGACTCCAAAATTGTTTGATTAAATTTGCGAAACAGCATATTTTTATTTCAAACAAAATATACCTTCTAAAATAGCTTGTTTGGCCTTTTAATAGGGTATTGTTTGACAAATTGTCAATAAAATTACCAGATACACATGTATTCGCAGGAAACAAAGCCTGTGTCTAATCTAAACACAATCTTTTTCGTTGATGTTTTTTATTTTTTTGATAGTTTTTATTTGATGGATTCGGAGATAAAATATGCGTCAAAAAAAATGAGACGAATGCTATGGGTTCGTGCCTTCTTGGAGCGCATTTTTCAATTGTAAACGGGCTGCATAACGCTCTCTATGAGACAAAAAAGCTGAAATGCAATGCACTTCAGCTTTTTGCAATTATAAAGGACCATAAAGAAAATGGATATAGAACATGAAAAGATAGATTTTGATATACTTTTTGTTGGAGGCGGTCCTGCAAGCCTTGCAGGCGCCATTAGATTAATGCAGTTAGCCAAACAAAAAGGAATCAACCTGGAGCTGGCTATTATTGAAAAGGGGGCTGAAATAGGATCGCACGCTTTGAGTGGAGCTGTTTTAAATCCTGTTGCATTAAAAGAGCTTATCCCTGATTTTCTTGAAAAAGGATGCCCTGTTGAAAAAACCGTAAGAGAAGACGAATTTTACTTTTTGACACGGAACAGATATTGTCGCCTCCCTTATACACCGCGATATATGCGAAACAAAGGCTTTTATATTATAAGCCTTTCGCGGTTTACAAGATGGCTTGCGGAAATTGCCGAAGAGCTTGGAATAAACATCTTTCCAGGTTTTGCCGGAAAAGAGGTCATTTACTCTCCTGATAATAAGTCAATCATCGGGATACGCACCGGAGACAAGGGGCTTGATAAAGCAGGTAAGCCTAAAGGCAATTTTGAGCCGGGGATAGATATATTGGCCAAGGTTACTGTGTTCGGAGAAGGTTCAAAGGGAAGTCTTATGCAGAATATTGCAACAAAATTTGATATCTTTTCCGGGAAAATGCCGCAGGTCTTTGAAACAGGCATCAAAGAGGTTATACAACTGCCTGAAAATAACTATTTTAAGACCAGCAAAGGCAATGATATCCATACGTTCGGCTATCCGCTGGGCATTAATATCCCTGGTGGCGGTTTTATTTACGAAATGGAAGACAATAAAGCATCTCTGGGATTTATTGCTGGTCTTTCATATCAGGAGCCTATGCTTGACCTGTATGAGGAATTTATTAAATTCAAACGTCATCCTTTGATATCAAAAATCATTCAAAACGGCAAAGTAATCGAACAGGGAGCAAGGACTGTTTCCACCGGAGGATATTATACTATTCCAAGGCTCGCTGTAAATGGAGGAATGTTCATTGGTGGCAGCGCGTCAATGCAGAATACTCAAGGGCTAAAGGGCATACATGTTTCTATGAAATCCGGTATGCTGGCAGCAGAGGCAATCATAAAAGCCAATGAAAAAAACAGCTTTACACAGGAAACACTCGATAATTATCATGAATTGTTTGAAACAAGCTGGTTAAAAAAAGAAATTTATGAAGGAAGAAACTTTTCCCAGGCCATGTCAAAAAAGGGACTGGTAAAATTTATCCATCTTGGCGCGCAGTATTTCACAAAAGGACGCGGTATATGTGACAAAATGCCTGTTGAAGAAGATTACAAGACCCTGCGGCCTGTAAAAGCCGACGCTGAAGACTTTAAAGATACAGATTCTGATAAAAAGTTTTTTGACGGTGTTTTATATGTTGATAAACTTACAGGAATTTATCTGTCAAAGACCATGCACAGAGAGGATCAGCCGTGCCATATTATTATCCACGATCAAAATCTGTGCATGAATGAATGTTATATTACCTATCAATGCCCATGTATAAGATTCTGTCCTGGTAATGTTTACGAAATCGAGACAGACGAAAACGGCTCCAAAAGACGGCTTAAACTTAACCCGTCTAATTGCCTGCACTGCAAAACCTGTGAAATAAAAGATCCTTATAAAAACATAACCTGGACATGCCCGGAAGGCGGAGACGGACCGGGTTATACAACGCTGTAATTTATAATCTCCCTTTTCTTAAAATAGCCACGAGAAGCCAGATCCCCATTATTGCGGCAGAAATGAACCCTATAATGCCGATTATAGACAGTCCGTGAAACAGCGGAGGGGTTTTTGCAAAAACTATCAGGGCGGAACCGATAATAAGTGATGCTATAACGATTGAAAAGGATATCCTGTTACTTATCTGGTTATAGGTTTCAAGAACAGGCTCAAAACCTCTATGCTCAAATCTGATGCTCAATTTCTGCTGTTTTATCAGCCGTGTAATTTCAAGAGCATCCTTAGGGAACTGCTGAACAAATTGAAACGTGGTAGATATAAGGCCGATAATATCTTCTGCAATCCTTTTTGGATAAAACCTTGCGGTTTTTACCTTCTCAATAAACGGTGCCGCTTGTGCTATCATATCAAAATCAGGATTCAGCCGGAGACCAACACCCTCTATAGCGCTGAAGACTTTCATCATAAGAAATATATCAGCCGGAATTCTTAAGCAATGACGTGAAGCCATTTCAAGCAGACCCCGAAGTATTTTGCCGACTTCGATATCCTTTAGCGACTTGTAAAGGTGCAGGCTCATGAATTCTGACACCCCTCTTTCAAGCATTCGCATATCAGGATCTTCATCATATATGGTAAGTTTAAGCAGCGCCTTGGTTGCTTTTGCCGAATCTTTATGTACCACATGATCGATAAGATCAACAAAGTCCTCCCGTGTCTGCCTATCGACAGTTCCTACCATACCATAATCGAGCAAGCATATCACATTATTCGGCAGCACATAAATATTTCCAGGATGCGGATCTGCGTGAAAAAACCCGTGCTCAAACACCTGGCGTAAATATAGATTTGCTCCGCGTGAGATGATAATCTTTTTGTCAAGTCCGGCCTTATCCAGCTTGTCAATTTCAGATATTTTGATCCCATCCACAAATTCCATTGTAATAACACGCGATGTTGTTGCCTCTCGAAAAACCTTCGGGATATAAATGGTAGAGTCATCCAAAAATTCTTTGGCAAATCGCTCCATGTTTGAGGCTTCTATGTTATAGTCTATTTCTCTTCCAATTGTCCTGGAGAACTCCTCGACTACTTTAACTGGACGGTGCAGGGCCATCTCCTCTATGTGACGTTCCATAAGGGTTGCCAGATGGAACATGATCTCGAGATCAACCTCTATAATTTTCCGGATGCCCGGGCGTTGAACCTTGACAACAACCTCTTCGCCATCCTTTAACCTGGCCTTGTAAACCTGGCCTATCGACGCAGAAGCCAGAGGAGTCTTATCTATAAAATCAAATATCTTTTCGGGCGGGGAACCGAGTTCCATCTCGATTATATTACTTGCTTCATCAAAGGAGCAGGGAGGCACCATATCCTGAAGCTTGGAAAGTTCATCAATCAAATCAACCGGAATCAAATCGGGACGGGTAGAAAGTATCTGTCCGAGCTTAATAAAGGTCGGCCCCAGTTCTTCTAAAGCCAATCTGATCCTTTCTGCTTTTGAAAGCTTTTCAAGGCGATCGCGCCGTTTTTTTGAAATCATATTTAAACCGATTTCAAGATACTGCTCTATCTTCAACACCTCAACAAGATTGCCGAATCCATATTTAAAAAGGACGGTCAATATCTGGCGATAGCGTTGCAGATGACGATAGGTACGCCCTATTATTCCGATTTTTCGTATGCTAAACATGATAACTATGCTTTTTCGCTGACAGCCTTTTTCAGCTCCCTTATCTCTTTTTTCAAACCCTTTAACTCATCCGCGGTTACTAAATCCGCCTTTTTTATCAACTTTTTTACTATGTTCTCTACCCTTTGTTCCAGTTTATTCTGGGCATCATCATACCTTTCCTGAAGCTCATCAAGAAATTCTTTTCCTTCCTTTTCAGACACCTCTCCCTTTTTTACAAGCTCTTCAGCCAGGTCTTTCACCTCGTCCTTTGTTTTAAGGGCAAGGCCGATACCGGTAAACATAGCTTTTTTGATAAGATTAAACATAATATGCTCCTTTGTTATGATTTGTCTGTTTATAACCGTTCAGCTTGCACAAGTCTCTTAGGCCTGTAGCCCTTTGCAAATCCTGGTTTGTCTGTCAGATTTTTTTATTTTTTTTGTTCTTGGCTGCAAACTACTTCAATTTCCCAATAATGGCGCTTGCAATGGTGTTTTTCTGAATTTCTTTTGTTCCTTCATATATCTCGGTAATTTTGGCATCACGGTAAAAGCGTTCAACTTCGTAATCGGCCATATATCCATATCCGCCCAGCAACTGTATTGCTTCGTCGGCCACCTCCACGGCAGTCCTTGCAGCAAACATCTTGGTCATAGATGTCAGTTTGGGATCAATACGACCCTGGTCAAAGTTCCAGGCTGCCTTATAGGTTATAAGCCTTGCAAGCTCTATTTTTGTGGCCATATCTGCGAGCTTATGCTGCGTAACCTGGAATTGAGCAATTTTTTTCCCAAACTGCTCTCTTTGCTTAACATATGCCAGCGCCCGATCAAAAGCTCCCTGTGCTATTCCAAGAGCTTGAGCAGCGATCAGAATCCTGCTTTCATCAAAAAATTCCAATGCCTGATAAAAACCTCTTCCCTCTTTACCGATAAGATGTGATGATGGCACGCGAACATCCTTAAAGGTTACCTCTGCCGTGGGTACCAGATGAATGCCCATCTTTTCTCCAGCATCCATGGCAGCCACACCTTCTTGCTCGGCCTCAACAAGAATCATGCTGATGCCTTTGTAAGTCGGCACGGCATCAGGATCAGTCTGGCAAAGAACAGTATAAAAGCCGGCATGACCGCCATTGGTAATAAACGTTTTAGCGCCGTTAACGACCCATTCGTCCGAGTCCTTTACCGCTGTTGTATCCATAAATGTTATGTCGGAACCATGATTGGGTTCGGTAAAAGCGCCGCCGGAAAGCATTTTGCCTTCCGCTACCAGCGGAAGAAATTTTTCTTTCAATTCATTACTGCCAAAACGCAAAATACATTCAGAAGCAAACGATGAAAGAATTAAAGCGCTTCCGATGCTGGAATCACCACTGCAGAACTCTTCAGCGACAAGAATATTCTCCAGAACTCCAAGACCCTGTCCGGAATATTCTTCAGGAAATTGAATGCCGATAAATCCAAGATCAGCCGCTTTTTTCCAAATCTTCTTTGGGAATTCATGTTTTTTTACAAGTTCAAGGATAAGCTCCTTGTCGAATTCACCCTTTGCAAAATCCTTTGCAGCCTTCTTAATTTCTTTTTGCGACCTTGAAAGTTCAAAATCCATCTAATCCTCCCAAAACTATAAATAACTATAACCTTATTAACAAACTATTGTTTAATAAATTAACATATATATAAGGCTATTGCAAGGAGTTTAAGCCTTATAAGCATTTAAGCAATGAGACCATGAAGGTAGTGGAAGTGACGAAGGAATTGATTACAGGATTCAGGGAACAAGGGATAGGGTGAAGCATGGACTGACTTTTTCAAAACCTACCATTGACAGTGCCATAAAACTGTTACATTATAACCAATAAGCATAAAAAAAGCGCTTAGTTTATTTCTAAGCGCTTAAACCGCAATAGCGAGTGAATCTAAAAATGGCTAACTTCCTTACGGTCGAAGATTCCATGTAGCTTGCTACATGGAATCTTCAATTTATTATGGTGGAGCTGAGGGGGATCGAACCCCTGACCTCATGACTGCCAGTCATGCGCTCTCCCAGCTGAGCTACAGCCCCATGCTATACAGGCAAGGCGCAACCAGTAACAAAAAGCATTTAAGGTGTCAATATCTATTTTATATAGGCACATTACAAACAGATTTGGAAATTTTATATGGTAAAAACATATTTTATCGTTTCCATTATGGTGTTGAAGCATAGCTTAAAAGACTGGAGTTAAGAACAGAGAATGGCTCGCCAAAAATTTACTAAAGCACATGGAGGATATGCTAAGCAGGAAAATGCTGCTGATATGTTCAAGGAGTTT
This sequence comes from Candidatus Desulfaltia sp., assembly GCA_030656555.1. Classification (GTDB taxonomy): domain Bacteria; phylum Desulfobacterota; class Desulfobacteria; order Desulfobacterales; family ETH-SRB1; genus Desulfaltia. The sequence goes on from JAUSPN010000080.1 coordinate 26,120, forward strand.
GATGCAACACAGCTTTATTGCCCTTGTTGCAAACAGGCGGTTCCTGTCCGGAAACGCCTTCTTCTCGTTCTTCCAGAAGGGAATAAGTATGAATATTTATGCGCATTTTGTTCAGAGACTGTTGGAACAAAGATGGATAAAAATGTAGTGCAAGACAGTATAATTATTTAAAACATTATGGATTCGACTTTTTACGGATTCATCAATTATGATAAAGGTGGATTGCAATGCTTAGATTAATGCGGGACTATGCCAGTAGCTGGTTAATCAAGGTTATATTAGGAGCTATCGTTATTGTTTTTGTGTTCTGGGGAGTTGGAAGCTTTCGCGCTCAAAAGGGAGGCAGGGTTGCCGTCGTCAATGGAGATTCTATCACCAGGGAAGAATACAAAGAGGAGTATAACAACCTTATTGAGCAGCTCCGTCAAAGATTCGGCAATAGATTAGACGATGAAATGATACAGATGCTTCAGATAAAAAATCAGGCTTTAAACCGCCTTATAGACCAGAAGCTTTTGCTTCAGGAAGCCGAAAAGCTCAATTTTCGTGTTTCAGATGACGAACTTGCCGCAGCTATCAGGGAAATAAAAGCATTTCAAACATCCGGAGTATTTGACAAACTCATTTATAAAAGTATTTTAAATCGCTACGGCTTGACTCCTAAGCAGTTCGAGGTTAACCAGAAAGGCTTTATGCTGATAGAAAAGTTAAGATCATTTTTGCTTGGCAATCTCAAAGTCTCAGACGGGGAGGCCATGGAATGGTTCAAATGGAGCAATGCGTCGGTAAATATAGATTATATTCTGTTCGAGCCCGGCAGATATAAAGATATCAAGCCTTCTGCTGAAGACATTAAGACTTTTTTTGTTGATCATAAAGAATCATATAAAACAGAACCGATGATAAAAGTTCGATTTTTATGTTTTGCCCCGGATAATTACAGGCCAAAGGTCAATATTTCCGATAAGAAGATCCAGGATTATTATGAAGCACATCAGGAAGAATTTAAAACAGATAAAACTGTTGATGAAGCAAAAAAAGAAATACGCAAAAAACTTATAGATGAAGAGGCAAAAACTCTTGCTTATGAAGAGGCGGAATCGGTTTTTGATACTATTTTTCAAGGAGATGATCTGGAAAAGGCTTCCAATGAACGAAATCTCAAAATACAGACAACAGATTTTTTTACAATAAAAGGCCCAAATAAGGGCATAAAAAACCGTGAAAAGTTTGCATCCGCTGCTTTTAATCTTTCGGCCATGGAGATTAGCGATGTACAGGACCTTGGAGATGGATATTACATCCTTCAGGTGATTGAAAAAAATCCCGGAGAAATACCTGAATTAAAAGACGTTAAAGAAAAGATCATAGCAGCCCTGATAAAGGAAAAACAGGATGAAAAGGCGAGTACGGATGCAAATGAGTTTCTGTCTGGTCTAAAAAAGGGCAAATTGATGAACGCACAGAGAGCAAAATACGATTTGAAATTAAGCAGCACCGGTTTTTTTAAGCGGAATGAGCCTGTTCCTGATATTGGCTTGGATAAAGGAATTATTGAAGCTGCCTTTAAGCTTTCGAATAAAATAAAATTGCCGGAAAAGATAGTCAAAGGGGAAAAAGGTTATTACGCAATCAGCTTTAAGGAGAGAAAAGACGCAGACATAGAAGGGTTTGTCAAAGAAAAAGCAAACATACAAGAAGGATTGCTGCGCCAAAAAAGAATAAAAACATTTGATGAATGGCTGACTCAAATAAGAAACAAAAGCAACATTTCCATTGAAAAGGACTTTTTAAAACAATCATAAAAAGAGACTTTTTATTTTGCGATCATAGCTCTCATCATATCGCCGGAGTCTTCAACATGATCTGCTATATTGCCAATTATTTCAGTCAATTGGATCAGATGGAATACTGAAATCGGATCTGAAATAGTTTCAAAGATCTTTCGCTTGAGCCCGTCTTCCACTTTATCTGCTTCATGTTCCATGTGGCGTATATTACGGATTATTTCCTTGACTAAATTTCGCTGGGTTTCATTAAAGGTTTCAAAGTACTTTTTTGCTTCTAATAACATTTTGCACATTTCTTCGGTGGCGGTAATATTTGAGTCAATCAGAAGCAAAAAATCAGTTTTAAGATTTTCTGGAATTCCCGGTTCGGGTCTATAAAAAATCCAGTCAAGAGCATCTTCTACTCTGTCAAGGACACTGTCCTGTTCCTTTAAATATCGAAATAACTGGAATTTATCAACCGGCATCATGGTTCCTTTCGGGAGGTGTCCGCGTATCCGACGCTTTATAGCATCTGCTTCGCTTTCCATTCGAATAACCTCCTCTCTGAATGCATCAAACTCTTCGCATTGTTTTGAAAAATGGCACTCTATGGCTCGTTGAAATGCCCATACGCAGTCTTTAACCTTTTCAGCATGTTCCAGCAGGCCGTCAAAAGGTGATGTGATAAACAGCGATAAAAATGGTATACGCATAATTATCTCCTTTATAGAATTAATTGAAGTATTTTAAAAATTATCATGCTGGTTATGGCGGAAATGGGTACGGTTAAAACCCAGTAAAGCATAATTTTTGTGATTATCCTGAAATTGACTGCTTCTAAACCGCGTGCGAGTCCTACACCCAGCACACCGCCAACTGCCGCATGCGTTGTGGAAACAGGAAGCCCCATTTTTGAGGCGATAAGAACAGTTGTCGCAGCGGCAAATTCAACGCAGAAACCACGTGTATTAGTAAGGGTTGTAATTTTTTTGCCGACAGTTTCCATGACTCGTGTGCCGGCCATAGCAATTCCGCACGCAATTCCTAAGCCTCCGAAAAGAAGTAGAAAAACAGGCACAGGAACCTCAGCGCCGACACCGCCTGTTTTAACCAAAAAATAGATTACTGCAAGTGGACCGATTGCGTTAGCCACATCATTTGCGCCTTGAGCCAGTGCAACATAGCAGGATGTTCCGATCTGAATACTCCTGAAGATCCCTTCCGCTCCGTTTTCTTTGTTTTTAACAAATCGTTTTAAAAGCAGCCTTCCGGCATATCCGAGAGCGACAGCTAGAATAAGCGCTATGAGTAATGCAGACGGAGTTCCAACCGCAAGTTTTTTACCAAGGGGTGTTTTAAAAAGAAACGATAAAACAACAACAAAAAAGGTAATACCGATAAAAAACGGGGATGATTTAAGCGCCAAGGCAAATGACTGCTCCTTTGAAATAATAAATCTTACAATAAGTTTAAACATTACAAAGGCAATGACAAGGCTGAAAACCGGAGATATGACCCAGCTTGATACAACAGCGCCGAGTTTACTCCATTTGATAACTTCGAATCCTCCTGCCATTATTCCAAAACCGATCATGGCGCCTACAATAGAATGAGTTGTAGATACAGGCAAAGATTTCCATGTGGCAAAGCTCACCCAAAGCGCGGCAGACAGCAGAGCGGAAAGAGCGCCGATAAGCGCCATGTGTGGATCGCAGAGAATTTCAGTCGAGACAATGCCTTTACGTATTGTGTCTGTAACATGCGATCCTATAAATACGGCGCCGATTACATTCAGTATCCCAGCAATAAAAATTGCCTGGCGGACCGTAATAGCCTTGGCTCCGACAGCAGAAGCCATGGAATTGGCGACATCATTGGCGCCAATATTCCAAGCCATATAAAAACCTAAGATATAACCGGCGATCAGGATATAATATTCTGTCGGCATTATTAATTAGTTGGTGTTCCTTTAAGTGTTTAAAAAAAGAATTTTGCATAAGTTTTATTCATTGTCAATATTAGTTCTTCTTTTTGTTGACTTGTAATAATGTGTATGTTACGAATTTAACAGAAGGAAAATTGTGAATATATTGTAGTATCTCTATTTGTCGACCATAAAGAACTTTTCAATTACTTAAATTTTAAGGAGGGATATTTCGATGAAGAAATTACAGGCCCAATTAAAATCCATATCTAAGTCTCTTGTGGCGCTTTCCAAGCAGGTTGATAAAATTTCAAACCAGATAAGTAAACCGCAAGCACCCAAGGCAACTACTGCTGCTAAAAAAGTGAAAACTACTGCTACAAAGGCAAAAAAGACAGGTGTAAAGGGAAAAACCGCAAAGAAGGAGACTGCCATTGAAGCAGTATTTAACATAATTAAAAGAAGCAAAAAAGGAGCAACAATTGCCTGGCTTAAAGAAAAAACCGGTCTTGTTCCCAGGCAGCTCAGCAATGCTCTTTACAAACTTGGAAAAAAAGGGCAAATTATCGCAAAGGACCGCGGCCTTTATATTAAAAAATAATAGTTGAGCGGTTTTTTTAAATATGAGTTAAGACGGCTTAACGTAAAGACAAAAAGCCTTTAGCTTGCCAAGCATATCATGGCAAGTTTGCTAAAGGCTTTTTGTCTTTCATAAGGGGTTTTGCAATGCTGAAAAAGCTTTTCAGGCAGTTTGTTTTTAAATATTTACTCTACAGCCTTATTTTTTTCATTGTATTATCTTTTTCAATTACTGAGCGTCAAACAGATGAGACTTGCAAGTATTTAACATCTGCAAATGCCGCTGTTGACGGTTGCTGTTTTAGGCCAGAGTGGCCACATGAAAAAAGCGAACTTTTTCCAGATCCATCTCTTGTGTTTGGAAGATTGCCTAACGGCTTCAGGTACGTATTGATGGAAAACCGAACACCAAAGGACAGGGTGAGCATGCATCTGAATATTAATGTTGGATCGATGCATGAGTCTGACCAGCAGCAAGGACTGGCCCACTTTCTTGAACATATGCTTTTTGATGGTTCGACCCATTTCAAGCCCGGAGAACTCGTAAAATACTTCCAAAGCATAGGGATGAAGTTTGGTCCTGATGCAAATGCGCATACAGGATATTATGAAACGGTTTATGATATGCTTTTACCAAAGGGAGACAGGCAAAGTCTGGATAAAGGACTTGCTGTGCTGAAAGACTTTGCAGACGGCGCCATTTTCCCAAGCTCGGAGATAGACAGGGAACGCCGGGTTGTCCTGGCTGAAAAACGTACACGTGATTCTGAGTCCTATCGCAAGTTTGTTTCAATTATGAAGTTTGAGTTTCCTGAAGCAAAAATATCAAAAAGATTTCCCATAGGCCTAGAAAATTTTATTAAAAATGCAGACCGTAAAATATTTAAAAGTTTTTATGACACATGGTATAGACCGGAAAAGATGATACTTGTAATGACGGGAGACTTTGATGCCGGATCAGCTGCTTTACTTATAGATAAAAAATTTTCTGCGTTAGCTGTAAGAGCTTCTCGTTTGCCGGAACCGGATCTGGGTAAAATAAATCATAAAGGGATCAAACCATTTTATCATTTTGAAAAGGAAACTGGAAACACCACTGTCAGCATAGAGGTAATAAGAAAAATCTTGCAGCAGCCGGATTCCTTTGATTTTCAGAAAAGATTACTTATTAAGGACATTGCGGATCAAATTGTTCAGAACCGACTGGATATTTTGGTAAGCAAGCCTGATACCCCCTTTACATCGGCTTCCATCAGCAGCGGTATTTTCGGAAATCAGATAGAATCCGCCGAGATTACGGCAGAATGCAGCCCTGAGAACTGGGAGAAAACACTTGCGCTTCTTGAGCAAACTCTAAGAAGGTCATTGAAATACGGATTTACCACGGCAGAGCTTGAGAGGGTAAAAAAGGATTTCATATCAAAACTGGATAGTGCTGTAAACAAGGCCCAAACACGAGAAAGTGGATTGCTGGCGCGTGAAATAATAATGCATCTTAATGCGGACATGGTTTTTCTTTCTCCAGAGCAAAGAAGAGATCTCCTGTCGCCGGTTGTTAACTTCCTGACATTAAAGCAGGCGCATGATTCATTCAAGGAGAGTTGGGCGCCTGAACACAGGCTTGTGCTTGTCACAGGAAATGTTGAGCTGAAAACCATTGATGAAAAACCAAAAGACCTGATAATTGCCGCATATAATAGAAGCAGCATGCTCGATGTGTCAAGACCGTCTGAAATAAATGTGCCGGTTTTTCCTTATCTGCCGGAACCTGAAAAAAAAGGGGAAATCATCAGTAGAGTCGAGATACTGGAGCTTGGCATTGTCCAGGTTGATTTTAAGAATGGCGTCAGCCTAGCCCTGAAAAAGACAGATTTTGAGGCCGACGAGGTGCTTGTTAATCTGTCCTTTGGATTAGGCAGAACTGTCGAACCCTTGGATAAAGCTGGACTTGCTGATTTAAGCGCTGAAGTAATTAATGAAAGCGGACTCGGCCGGCTCAAAAAAGATGAAATTGAAAGCGCCCTGACAGGAAGAAACACGGATGTTAATTTTTTTGTTAACGAAGATAGTTTTTCCTTCAAAGGCAAAACAGTATCAAAAGAGGTACAGTTACTCTTTCGGCTACTTTATGCTCATTTGACGGATCCTGGATATATGGCAGATGCTTATAAACTTTCCATGGAGAGATTCAGGCAAAAATATCTTAAACTTTCCAGTTCCATTGACGGCGCCATGAGCCTTACCGGAAAGCGCTTTCTGGCCGGAGAAGACAGCCGTTTCGGGCTTCCACCTTATAATATATTCAACCATTTGACCCTTAATGATGTTAAATCATGGCTTGGCGCATCATTAAGGCACGATAAAATTAATATTTCAGTGGTTGGTGTTTTTGATATTAATGCAGTAGTTGATCTGACCTCTAAATATTTTGGGAGCCTTCCTGAGCGACGCGATATATATAAACAGAACATGTTAAGATTGCCCCAATTTCCTGCTGCTCAAACATTTAAAATAAATGTCGCAACAGAAATTCCAAAAGGTCTTGTGGTTGTTGCATATCCAACTGAAGACTTGTGGGATATCCATAGAACACGCCTTTTTTCAGTGTTGGCCGATATTGTTTCAGAAAGGTTGCGTGAAAGGGTTCGGGAAAAATTGGGGGCTGCTTATTCCTTTGTCGCATACAACACGTCTAGCCGCACATATCCCGGATATGGAGTGTTTCAAACCTTTGTCCATGTCGATCCAAAAGAAGGGAACATGGTGGTTGGGGAAGTAAAAAAAATCATATCAGATCTAGTTGTTACCGGAGTAAACAATGAAGAGTTGAGGCGTGCCATCAAGCCTACACTTACAGGCATAAAGGATATGCTGCAAAATAATTATTACTGGCTGAATACCGTTCTTTCAGGATCAAAAAAGCATCCTCAGCAGCTTGACTGGAGCAGGACAATAATGGATGATTATGCTTCCATTACAAAAGAAGAGCTGTCTATTCTGGCAAAACAATATCTGGACAATGATAAAGCAGCAGTAATTATTGTTAAACCGGAACAAAGAGATTAGAAACATAAAATACTTGTCAGTTGTTTATTTGTCTGTGTTAACAGTAAGATTATTTTGTTGTTTTTACGTTGATATTTTGATAATTTAAATAAAGTATTGAACCGCAATAGCCGTAGCTTACTGTGGGGTTAGCGAGCGAATCTAAAAATGGCTAACTTCCTTACAGTCAAAGATTCCGTGTAGCAAGCTACATGGAATCTTTAATATATATATGGAAAGGACAAATGATGAACAAAAAGACAGGGTCTGCTGATTTTTCCGGCAGATTATGGAAATTATTTGCGTCGGTCAAACTAACCGTTGTGCTTCTTCTGTCTCTTGCTGTTACTTCTATTCTCGGGACGATTATTCCTCAGAATGAAAGCGCTGATGCATACCTGAATGAATATGGTGAATTTCTTTATAAAATATTATCAGCCTTTGACATTTTTGACATGTATCATTCATGGTGGTTTCAGTTCCTTCTTCTTATGCTGACAATTAATGTCGTTGTCTGCTCAATAAACAGATTCTCTGCATCATGGAAAATTATATTTGTTAAAAACCTTTTTTTTGATGTTTCAAAATTCAGAAATCTTGCTGATAAGGAAGAATTTACCGACAGCCGTTCACCTGAAGATTTGAAAAGCATATATGTTCCGATTGTTTCCAGAAGCTTTAGATACAGAAGGATTGAAGAAACAGGCAATGGGTTCTGTATTTTTGCTGAAAAAGGGCGTTGGACCCGTATCGGGGTTTATGCTGTTCATCTTAGCGTTATTCTATTGCTGGTCGGCGGTCTGATAGGTTCGATTTTCGGTTTTGCAGGATTTGTTAATATTCCTGAGGGTGAAACAGTTAATGATATCAGTCTGAATAATATCGGCAAAACACAGAGATTAAATTTTAAAATCAGATGTGATAATTTTAATGTAAAGTTTTACGATTCCGGCGCTCCAAGCGAATATCGTTCAAAACTGACAATCCTTGAACAAGGGAAATCTGTTTTGACAAGGGATATTATTGTGAATGATCCTCTTCGCTACAAGGGAATAAATATCTTTCAGGCCAGTTATGGTGAGCTTCCTCCCAGAGAGATTGCTTTGAATTTTAAAAACCGTGTAACCGGCATGAGTCATAAGAAAAAGGTGCCTTTGGGGGAGAAGTTTAATTTATCCGGAGATACGGGGCAGTTTGTTATAGAGGGCTACAGAAATTCATATAATTTCGGAGGCCATAATCTTGGAAAAACATTTATGGGTATTCTTACTCCTAACAATGGGAGCCCTGTCCACGTCATACTTCCTGTGCGTTTTCCGTTTTTTGACGGGATGAGAAAGGGCGATCTGATTATTTCTGTGGAAGATTATGATCATAGATATTATACAGGGCTGCAGGTTACAAGAGATCCAGGGGTTTTAGTCGTCTATTCAGGGTTTCTAATAATGATTCTCGGATGTTTTATAACTTTTTTTATGTCTCATCAAAGACTTTGTGTTGAAATAAGCAAGAGCGAAAAGAAAAGCAGGATTATGGTAGCAGGGACAGCAAACAAAAATAAACTTGGAATGCAAAACAGAATAAAGAATATAGTGAAAAGCATGGGCAAGTAATCAAGAATTATTAACACATGATGAATTCGGTTTTTTACGAATTAATCAATATTAAGGATAGATTAATGAATAGTTCAAACTTGTTATCAATTGTAACATTTATTTATGGCACGGCAGCATTTTTATATATTGTTTCCTGGATTTTTAAGAAACAGATGCCTGGCAGAATTGCCACATGGGTAGCTATAATTGCTGTTGTCGGCAATACAGGGGGTATTGCCTTGCGATGGATAGAATCTTACAGGCTTGGAATAGGTCATGCCCCGCTTTCAAATATGTATGAATCTCTTGTTTTTTTTGCGTGGACTATCGGAATAATATATCTTGTAGTTGAACAGACTTATAAAAACCGGACAATTGGAGCCCTTGCAACTCCTCTTGCCTTTATGGCCATAGCTTATGCCTCACTTTCTCCAAATATTAATAATCAGATACAGCCTTTGATTCCAGCATTAAAAAGCAACTGGCTTATTGCTCATGTAATCACATGTTTTATTGGATATGCCGCTTTTGCAATCGCTTTTGGTGTAAGCATCATATATCTTTTTAAGCAACGAAAAACAGGGGGTAAACAAAGTATGTTTGTTCGTTCCCCGGATTCCAGCGTCTTGGATGAATTAACGCATCAAATGGTAACGCTTGGTTTTTTATTTCTGACAATCGGTATAATAACAGGGGCTGTATGGGCAAATTCAGCCTGGGGGAGTTACTGGTCATGGGATCCGAAAGAAACATGGTCTCTTATAACCTGGTTTATTTATGCAACACTATTACATGCAAGGATGATGAGAGGATGGGAAGGAAAGAGGATTGCGTATCTTTCCATAATAGGATTTATGGCCGTTATTTTTACATATTTTGGCGTGAATCTCCTTCCAGGTTTGCATAGCTATGGATCAGGATAATAATAATTTTTCTTGACAAAAATGATATTTATAGGTAAACGTCCAAAAATTATTTTTGTATATCATACATTCATACCATAATAAAAAATTGTTCAACTTTGTTCACTTCAATTAAAACTTAACGGAGTTTCTATGAGTACATTAGATGATAAAGCTGAAGAGACTGTCGAGCAGGTAGAAACAACGAAATGCCCTGAAAAAGAACAGAAAAATAGAGCGTGTGGAATCATACTCATATTTTTTGTTATTGGATTAGTTGGAAGCCTTGCAGTGGGTTGGCTAATATTCCCCAAGCTTCTCTATTCCCAGAAAAAACAGCCTATCGATTTCAATCATGTTGTTCATGTTGCTGCTGTTGAGGATGGATGTGAAAGTTGTCATTATTTTCGTGAAGATGGAAGCTTTTCCGGTGTGCCGAAACTCGCTCAGTGCGTTGGCTGTCACGAAGAGGCTCAGGGAGAAAATCCTGAGGAGTTAAAGTTTGTCGAGGAACATGTGACAAAAGGAAATGAAGTGCCGTGGCTGGTCTATTCAAGGCAGCCTGATTGTGTATTCTTTTCCCATGCATCCCACATAAAGATGGGAAAGCTGGATTGTGTTGTATGTCACGGACATATCGGCGAATCAAAGCATTCAAGAGTTTACGAAGAAAACAGGCTTACAGGTTACAGCCGTGATATTTGGGGGAAAAACCTCGCCGGGCTCAAGAAGGATACCTGGGACCGGATGAAAATGGATGATTGTGCTGAATGTCACGCAGAATTGAAGGCTAAGGGGGAAACCGTTACAACTCTTCCGTGGCCTATTAACTGGATGCCTCGACCTTATGAAAAACCGGCGAGCAGCCAGGTGAGAGTTAATATACAGAAAGATGCATGTTTTGTATGCCACAAATAGGCTGATAACCTCATTAGTTTATTAGCAAGATTTTAAGGGGTAGAATCTTATGAAGGTATGTAGAAGAAGTTTTTTATCATTGATAATTGGTGGCGCAGCAGGCACAGCCCTTTCACCCTTGCCATTGAAGTTGATGGATGACAGTTCTATATGGTCACAGGCGTGGCCATGGACTCCTGTGCCGGAGGATGGAGAGGTCAGTCATGTAGGTTCTATATGCACACTCTGCCCCGGTGGCTGTGGTATTACTGTTCGCAAGGTTAATGATCGGGCGATTAAGATAGAGGGTATGAAAGGGCACCCTGTAAATAATGGCGGCATATGTGTTCTGGGCCTATCCGGACTTCAGCTGCTTTACGGCCCGACACGCGTCAAAACACCATTAAAGAGGGTAGGAGCGAGAGGCGAAGGAAGATGGGAAAAAATCTCCTGGGATGAAGCCATTGCAGAAGTTGTAAAAAAACTTGGAGGGTTAAGAGAAAAAGGCAAGTCCCATACGGTTGCCTGTATTTCCGGTACCGATCGCGGAACAGTAGCTCAGCTTTTGGGGAGATTTTTGACTGTATATGGTTCTCCAAACTTTATACGCATTCCGTCAATTCAGGATTCATATGAGCTAACAATGCACCTGATGCAGGGCGTGCAGGCTTCAGCCGGATTTGATGTTGAAAATGCCGATTTTGTCTTGAGCTTTGGAAGCGGACTGATAGAGGGCTGGGGTTCGCCGGTGCGTATGATCAAGGCAAATAGTAAATGGAAAGAGCGAGGTAAGGTTGTTCAGATCGAATCCCGCCTGTCCAATACGGCTGCTAAGGCAGATAAATGGGTTCCTATAAATCCGGGAACAGAAGCTGCTCTGGCTTTGGCTATTGCCAATGTGATTATTCAAAAATCCTTGTATAACGCTGATTTTGTCAAAAACTATTCTTCCGGTTTTGAAGAATTCAAGCAGATGGTACTTAATGAATTCAGTCCCGATGATGTTTCCGGGATTACCGGTGTTTCTGCTTCTACAATAGAATCTTTGGCCAAGAGCTTTGCAGGCTCATCAAAACCTCTGGCGGTTTGCGGTCGAGGTCAGGGAGAAACACCAGGCAGCCTGAATGAATTTATGGCAGTGCATACATTAAATGCACTTGTCGGCAATATCGATAAAAAGGGAGGTGTCTGGACTGTTCCAGATCCTGATTATATAAAATGGCCTGAAGTAGAAATGGATCGTATTGCCGCAAATGGTATGTCTAAGGCTCGTATTGACGGTGCAGGGAGCAAAAGATATCCGGATACAAGATATCTGTTAGACAGGTTGCCCAACGCTATTAATTCCGGGAAAGAATATCCTGTCGAGGCTCTTTTTGTTGCAGGCGCCAATCCGGTTTATACAATACCTGACAGTAAAGCGGTAAAAGAGGCATTCAACAAAGTGCCGTTTGTTGTAAGTTTTTCTTCATATATGGATGAAACAGCTGTAAATTCCGATCTTATCCTTCCAAACCATGTTTTTCTTGAACGCTATGAGGATGTGCCGACACCGGTTGGACTACAGAAGCCGATTATAGGCCTTTCAAAGCCGGTAGTAAAGCCACTGTTTAATACAAAACATTTGGGCGATGTGATACTTCTTATGGCAAAAGCATTTGGGGGACAGATAGCAAAGGCCTTCCCATGGGACAGTTATGAGGTTTGCCTAAAGGAAACACTGGGAAACAAGTGGGATAAATTAATTAATGATGGATTCTGGGCTGATTCTAATTTCAGGCCTGCGGTCTGGGGGGGTGCATTTCATACACCTTCCAGAAAATTTGAGTTTGTTAACAAGGGCAAAGCAGAATCAATAAAGATTGAAGGAGATGAAAAAGCTTATCCTCTTATTCTCATGCCGTACGATTCCATGAGACTCGCAAGCGGTTTTATCGGAGACCCTCCATTTGTCATAAAAACCGTAGAGGATACAGTTCTTAAGGGCAAAGAGATCGTCGTCGAAGTTAATCCAAAATCGGCAAGAGGATTTAGAGAGGGCGATCAAGCAATTCTTAGTACTCCGAAAGGTAGTGTAAAGGTTAGGGTTCATCATTTTAATGGAATTATGCCCGGATTGGTGGCTTTGCCCAGAGGGCTGGGCCATACAGCTTATGACGAGTACCTGGCTGACAAGGGTGTTAATTTTAACGAACTCATCGGTCCGGTCGAAGATCCTGTTTCAGGCCTGAATGCAGCCTGGGGAATAAGGGCCAAGCTGACAAGAGCATAAATCAAAGGATGGGGTTTTGATGAAAGAACAGCACAAAAACACAAAAGCCAAAAAGTATGGGATGGTCATAGATTTAGATAAATGTACCGGATGCGGAGCCTGTATGGCGGCCTGTATGGCTGAAAATAACGTTCCGTTTAAAAAGGACGAATCAAACAAGCTCGACAGCATTACATGGATGCGTGTTTACAGCCTGACAAACGGCAAAAAATTTCCTGAAGCCGACATGTGTTATATCCCCAGACCCTGTATGCATTGCGAGGCACATAATGGCCATGCACCATGCGTATCTGTTTGCCCTGCGGTTGCTACTGATTATAATCATGAAACAGGGATCGTCAGCCAGATTTATACGCGCTGTTTTGGATGCAGGTACTGTATGGCTGCATGCCCTTATCATGCACGTTATTTTAACTGGTGGGATCCTGTCTGGCCTGATGGTATGGAAAAATATTTAAGCCCGAATGTTTCTCCACGCATGAGAGGTGTGGTGGAAAAATGCAGCTTTTGCTTTCACAGATATCAATTAGCAATGAACAAGGCTTATGTTGAAGGCCGCCGCGAACTGGAGGAGGATGAATATCAAACTTCATGTACACAGGCGTGTCCTGCCGGCGCTATTATATTTGGTGATCTGAACAATCCAGGCCATGCTGTAAATCAAATAGCAAAGCCTGACCCTAAACATGGGGGTCGCCCGATGAATCCTCATGCATTTCGGTTACTTGAGAGACTAGGCACAAATCCAAAAGTTTACTATCTTTCAAGTCGTGAGTGGGTGAGGCGAGCCGGAGATAATTATATTAAAGACGAGGGTAAACAAGGAAACCATTAAAAAATTATAACCGCATATTTTTAGGAGCACATAACTTATGGATTCTGCATTAATACCCGAGGGGGTTAAACGCTGTTCATTCGGAAAGTTTATTTTCTGGATCATCGTGGTCGGTGCTGTGTTATTATGGGGCGTTTTTGCCATGCTGCTATGCTGGTTCAAGGGCCTTAACCAGACCAACATGAACGATGCCTACGGATTTGCCGTGTGGATCTGGGCTGACCTTGCGGTTATTGCACTTGGCGGCGGAGCCTTTTTTACAGGTTTATTAAGATATATTTTTGGAAAGGATGAACTGAAAAATATTATAAACTATGCTGTTTTAATAGGGTTTATCTGTTACAGTTCTGCGCTTCTTATCCTTGCCATTGATATTGGACAACCGCTTAGAGGGTGGTTTATTTTCTGGCATGCAAATGTCCATTCCATGCTGACCGAAGTGGCATTTTGCCTTTCATGTTATTTTGCGGTTCTTACAATAGAATATATCCCGCTTATTCTTGAAAACCGGCAGGTTGACAAGGTACCATTTTTTCATAATCTGAGCCACAATATGCATGGAATAATGGCAATATTTGCGGCAACAGGCGCTTTTCTTTCCTTTTTCCATCAGGGATCTCTTGGTGGAGTTGCGGGCGTGCTTTTTGGACGTCCCTTTGCATACAGGGAAGGGGTTTTTATCTGGCCATGGACATTTTTTCTCTTTACCTGGTCGGCTGCAGCATGCGGGCCGTGCTTTACAATATTTATTACATGGATTACCGAAAAGATAACAAGGAAAAAGCTTGTTAAAAAAAATGTTATCATGCTGCTGGCCAAGATCGCCGGCTGGATGCTTGCAACATACACCATTGCAAAGATAATAGATACTTGGTACTGGGCTGCAGTTACAGTGCCATCTAAAGGATTTACTTTAATGGATTTTTATTCCAACAATCCTTTATATGGAATATGGATCCTTGTGCTTGAAATTGTGATATGCGGAGTTGTTCCATCTATAATACTTATTACAAAAAAAGGTCGCGAGTCTTCATTTTTACTTATTAGCGCTGTGTTCCTTGGTGCGCTTGGGGCATGCGTGAATCGATGGGTAATGGTGCTTCAGGTTATGGCTGTTCCGGTGATGACCTTTGAATCCTGGCCCATGTATTTTCCGAGCTGGCAGGAGATTGCCACAACAATTCTTCCAGTAGCATACGGCATTATTCTAATAATGATTTCATACCGTTATTTGCCGATATTCCCGCAGGAACGGGAGATAGAGCAGATAGGATAGAGGAGGACAAATATGCTTCCGTTTTCATTTGAATGGATATGGGACTTAAGTCACATGGTATTTATGGGCGGCCTTTGGTATGCGCTTACTATTATAGGCCTCGGCATGACTTATTGTATTATCAAGGCTGCTGTTGATACTTGCAAGGGTAAAGGCGGTCATTGCGGTCATTAAAAATTGTCAATTTTGAATTAAAATAAATTTTTTTCTTGATTATTCACAACTAAAAATTAGAAACTCAAAATTATAAAAGCGCTTACCCCATTGTTAAATGCCGGTAGGCGCTTTTTTTTCTGAAATCCTACTTAACGGGGAACAAATGGATAAAATTATCATAGAGGGGGGACGCTCCCTTAAGGGTGAAGTGAAGATAAGCGGATCTAAAAATGCCGCCCTCCCGATATTGGTTTCTTCGCTCCTTGCCGATGGCTGGAATACTTATAATAATGTTCCGGACTTGAAAGACATACAGAGTATAAAACTTTTGCTTACAGGCCTTGGGGCAAGGATAGAGGAAGATGGAAGCAGTGTTAGGATAGATGCGGGAGGTCTCTGTAATCCCGAGGCGCCATACGAACTGGTCAGGAAGATGAGGGCGTCTATACTGGTTCTTGGCCCTCTTGTGGCTAGGCTTAAAAAGGCCAGAGTATCTTTACCGGGTGGATGTTCTATCGGCGCAAGGCCGATTAATCTCCATCTAAAGGGACTTGCACGTCTTGGGGCCTCGATTGAATTAAAACACGGCTATGTCGAAGCTTTTGCTGATCGTCTTACAGGAAACGAAATTTATTTTGATATTATAACAGTAACCGGAACAGAAAACCTGATGATGGCCGCTGTGCTGGCTGATGGTATTACCGTTCTTCGTAATGCTGCTTGTGAGCCTGAGGTGGTGGCGCTTGCCGATGTATTAATCAAAATGGGTGCAGATATTCAGGGTGCTGGAACATCTGTAATTACAATAAAAGGAGTTCCTTCCCTTCATCCAGCGTCGATTTCCATTATACCCGACCGGATAGAAACGGGCACCTTTATGGTTGCAGCGGCGCTGACAGGGGGCGATATAAAGCTTTTGAATTGTGAACCTGATCATATGCAAACTATTATTCACAAACTAAGGCTGACGAATGCCGATATTAAGGTAAACAATAAAAATATTCATATTATCGGATCAAACGAAATCAGCAGCATTGATATTAAAACCATGCCGTATCCTGGTTTTCCTACCGATATGCAGGCTCAGTTTATGGTCTTGATGTCGATTGCCAAAGGCCTGAGCATCATTTCAGAAACCATCTTTGAAAACCGTTTTATTCATGTAAGCGAACTCAAGCGTATGGGAGCGGATATTACGATATCAGGCAATGCGGCAATGGTTAAAGGTGTTCCCCTGCTGTCAGGAGCCCCTGTTATTGCATCAGATCTTCGTGCCAGTGCATCGCTTATACTGGCTGGTCTTGTGGCAAGGGGCAAAACAGAGGTAAATCGCGTGTATCACTTAGATCGTGGATATGAAGCAATTGAAAAAAAGTTTGTTAAAATCGGAGCTGCAATAAAACGAGTTAGAGAATGAGAAATGGCCTACAGAATCTGTTCACGTCCAATTATCCCTCTTCTAATATCAATGATATTTGGAATTGTTTCTGGGTCCTGGTTCTCAGGCAATGCTATCTGGGCATATTTTACCATTTTTTTATGCGCAGGCTTAATACTTCTTAAAATAATATATAAAAAAAACAGGTTTTTTTTGCCGTTACCTGTTTTTTTTGCATTTGGATACCTTCTTATACAACCATGGGTTGCTCCCCTGTTTCCTTCCAATCACATCACAAATTTTACAGATAACCATCAATGGGAAATTGTCGGAGTTGTCGACAAGAACCCGGAAACCTATAATGATCGCTTAGGAATAATTTTACGCGTTGAAACCCTTGGCAGGGACAACAGCTCCTTTCCGGTCGAAGGAAATATCCGCGTGACAGTAACAAAGCCTTTCCCTGACATCTTTGTCGGAGACAGGCTCTCCTTAATCAGCAAAATCAGATTAATCAGAAATTTCAATAATCCAGGCGGCTTTGATTATAGAAGATATATGGCCTTTAAAAAAATATGGGGAAGCGCCTATATCCCAGATAAAAGACTTGTCATATTAAATCGAAATTCAGCCATGGGACTTAATACCATAATAGAAAAAGTTAGAAGCAGAATTTCCGATCTGATTGATGAGACAGATGAGAGCGGCAACCAACTGGGGGTATTAAAAGCCCTTATTGTGGGGGATAGAACCGGAATTGAAAAAATTGCAAGGGAAGCATTTAACCGGGCTGGGATCGGGCATATCCTTGCTATATCAGGGCTTCACATTGGGATTATTGCAACTGCATCATTTATATTTTTCAGGTGGCTCCTTTCTTATATTAAATTTTTTATATGGAATGCGTGGACTAAAAAAGGGGCTGCGATTTTATCGTTATTTCCTGTAATTTTATACGGTTTGATTTCAGGGATGTCGCCGTCTACTCAGAGAGCGGTAATTATGGTTACTGTTTTTCTGATGACATTTCTGTTTGAAAGGGAACAGGACCCTATGAATACCCTGGCAATGGCTGCAATGATTATTCTTGTCGCCCATCCCCCGTCTTTTTTTTCGATTTCATTTCAGCTTTCCTTTATAGCCGTTCTTTCAATAATATATGGTTGGTCTTTAAGGCATATTAAATCTGCAGACAATAAGAAGGCAATCAATGATGGATGGCACATCAGAATAACGAGAAAGCTGTTTTCCTTTGTATTGGTTTCTTTTTTTGCCATACTCGGTACATTGCCAATCGTCATGTTTTACTTTAACCAGATTTCTCTGGTTGGTATTGCTGCAAACTTATTAATAGTTCCAATAATAGGCTTTGTTGTAGTTCCTCTTGGATTGATTTCTGTGTTCTTATATCCGCTGAGCATTTTCGTAGCCTCAATCTGTATTAAGATCAGTGCCGGTGTACTTGCATATACACTAAGTATTGTGCATTATATCGCCGGACTTCCTTTTGCGGCAATTAAAACAATAACCCCCAATTTTTTTGAAATGTGTTGCTATTATATTTTGGCCTGGGCGATTTTGAACCTGAACCGGATTGGTCTCAGGCAGAAAACAGCAATTATTGCCGCGGCATTTGTCATTTTTGCCGGCAGTGTTGATGCCTGTTACTGGGCATATAACAGGTTCTGGCGCAATGATCTCAGGGTTACTGTTATCGATGTTGGTCAGGGGAGCTGTGCTCTTGTGGAACTACCAGGGGGCCATTGCTTTCTTGTTGATGGAGGGGGCTTTTCAGATAATTCGATTTTTGATGTGGGAGAAAGAATTGTTGCCCCTTTTTTATGGCGCAAAAAGATCAAAACAATCGATACAATCGTTCTTTCCCATCCAAATGCCGATCACCTGAATGGGTTGTTATATATAGCCAGGCATTTTAATGTAAAAAGGTTATGGTGTAACAGCGATTCTGCAGATATAGATAGTTATCGAGAGTTTATGGAAATTATAAAGAAAAACAGGATAGAAACGGTTGCATTTAAAGACATGCCGCGCAGTTATGAAATAAATGGAGCAAGCTTTAAGATTCTTTATCCCCCAAAAGATTACATTGATAAAAGAAAAAATGAAAAATGGCGAAATATTAACAACAACTCCCTTGTAATAAAGGTAAGCTTTGGATCAAAATCGATTCTGTTTCCCGGGGATATTATGGCTTGCGCAGAGAGGGACATTGTTGCAACTCATGGAGATGAATTAAAAAGCACAGTCCTTATTGCGCCACACCATGGCAGCAAGACATCCAGCACAGCCATGTTTTTGCAAAAGATCAAACCGGAAATTGTAATAATATCGGCTGGCTGGAAAAATAGTTTTAGATTTCCGGATCCATCAGTTTTGAAAAGATATAATGAAAATGGTTGCCGTATATTTCGTACTGACAAAAATGGAGCATTGGCGATATCGACAGATGGCAAAGCTCTTAAAATCAAGCCCTTTATTACCAGCTCTTTCGAACCTTTATTCCCAGGCCTTTTTTAACTCTTCCATTTTGGATAGAAAGTTGCGTTTCATTTCTGACGGAACAACTTTAACCATCTTTTCAGAAACCATTCTCACATGAGGTGCGAGCAGGGAGTTTTTGATTACAGGCGCGCCTTTTGGAAGGAATGTAGTAAAGGCAATAAGCAGAACAGATACAATAAGCACCCCTTTGATTAAGCCGAATCCAGTACCGCAAATGCGATCTGCCCAGCCCAAAAAGGCAATATTGAGAATATATTTGATTATTATGCCCAGGATGCCTGTTATTATAAAAACTGCGCAAAAAATGATCAAAAAACTTATTATATTGCGATATGAATCGTTTTGTATCCAGCCGGGTAAAGAAGTTGCAACCCTCATGTAATATGTATATGCAGCATAAAAACCGCCTAATACCCCTATGATCGAAGACAGTTCCTTGATAAGCCCTCTAAAAAACCCTCTTATTATGCAAAAACCGAAAATAATTATTATCACAATATCAAAACTATTCATTGGATTATCCTGTCAGCCACCGATCTACACTGATCATCACTGATATTTTTTCTTTTATTGTAATAGCTTAGCCAAAAGGTCACAAAGATTATAATATTGTCGATTGAATATTGTCGATTGAATATTGAAGGAATTCTATCAATTTTTAAAAAGAAATAGAGCAAAGCGATTCCACAAATCTTCAATCTTCAATAATTCCCCTTACTCTGTGATTTCTTTGTATTTAAATCTATCTGCGTTCATCTGCGTGAATCTGTGGCTGATGAATTCGACTTTTTATAATATAATAATTGAAAATAACAAAGCAAATCTTATCAGTCAAGGTGTTTTACTTTATCACCTTAAAATTGTAGTTTGCATTAGATTAAAGGATTGTGATACATAAAAAAATCAAAGCAGATTTAACACCAGCATGAAAGATAAATCAGACAAAGACGATAAAAAAATCGAATATACATTTTCAGATATAAATGTGGCAAAGCAGCTTTTCGGCGAGCATAACGGCAACCTTCAAAGAATTGCCGATGCATTAAATGTCACAATTAATGCAAGAGGCAGTACTGTATTTATCCGGGGCGACAGTATCGCCGTAAAGCTGTCGCAAAATATACTTGAGCAGATCTATGGCCTGTTAAAGAATAATTATCCGATTTATCCGAATGATGTTGATTATGCGATCAGGGTTCTGAGCGGAGATGACAGCGTTAATTTAAAGGAGATTTTTCTGGATACTGTTTACGTTACTTCTAAAAAACATTCGATAACTCCAAAAAGCCGGGCTCAAAAAGAATATATAGATGCTATTCGAAAATATGATATGGTTTTTGGGATCGGGCCTGCGGGAACGGGTAAAACCTATCTGTCGATGGCAATGGCGGTTGCCTCACTTTCAGAAGGGCGGGTTAGTCGTATAATTTTAACCAGACCCGCGGTTGAAGCCGGAGAAGCGCTTGGATTTTTACCTGGTGATTTAACCGAAAAAGTCGATCCGTATTTAAGACCTCTCTACGATGCGCTTCATGATATGATGCATTTTGAGAAGGTGTCGAGTCTGATGAAGAAGGGAATTATTGAAGTGGCTCCCCTCGCTTTCATGCGAGGCAGAACATTAAACGATTCTTTTGTTATTTTAGATGAAGCGCAAAACACCACTTCAGAACAGATGAAGATGTTTCTCACCCGAATAGGTTTTAGCTCCAAGGCTGTTATTACAGGCGATATTACACAGACCGATCTTCCGGCTGGAAAACCTTCCGGACTTATAGAAACAAAGAATATCCTTCAGGACATAAATGGCATAAAGTTCGTCTTTTTTTCAAAAACCGATGTTGTACGCCATAAATTGGTCCAGGAAATCATTAGGGCGTATGAAGAACTGGATGCAAAAAAAAAGAATAATGAAACCCATTAAAATAAATATAGAGAAAAGCAAAGAATCGATTAATCGACTTTTATGCTCCAGCAATTATGTTCGATGGAGCATACTTGTCGGGGTCGCCGTAATATTTAGCATCATTCTTTACCCGAGTCTGGTTATTACAGAGCATTCTTATAAAACAGGCGATGTCGCTGACAGGGACATTAAGTCTCCGAGAGATTTTTTTATTGAGGATGAGTCTGCTACAGAAGCAAACCGCAAGCTTGCTGTTGAGAAAATTTTAACTGTTTATGATTATGATAAACTATTATCGTCAAGATTGACGGCGCGTGTGCAGCAGGGCTTTGCTGATCTTAGAGCGGTTTTTGAAGATGAAATACAAAATCAGAGTAAAGGGGTCCCCAAGGATGCGGCCTCCGCCCATGGACGGATATGGAAGATGAAGGAGAGCTTTGAGAAAACAATAGGTATTTCCGTCAGTAAAGGGGCATATCAGATTCTTGAAAAGGAAGAGTTCTCGAAAGATATTGCTTATCTTATTTCCAAAATATTAACACAGATTTTGGAAAACGGCGTTGTGGCAAATAAGGAAATACTCCTTAAAGATGCCGACAAGGGAATATTTATAAGGGATGTCGGAACCGAAACAAAAATATTGTTCAACAACTTAAGGCAATATTATGGTCTTGACCAGGCAAAAACCATGGTCAGAATTATTGGTCAACCCCTCATTAAGGACTTAGACTATACATCGATAAACCTGATAGTAGATTTTGTTCAAAGGCTTCTACAACCTAATATAACATTAAACAGAAGCGCAATTGAAGAACTGAAAAAGAGCGCGGCAGCAGAAATCAAGCCTGTGCTTTATAGAATAAAGGCGGGTGAGATGCTCTTGCGTGAAGGGGAAAGGGTCACCGAAGTTCAGCTTTTAAAACTGAAAACCCTGCAGACCCATATAAAAAATAAGCAAATACTTGCAAGCAGCATTGGAGCCTCAATGCTGCTTTTATGCCTTTTGATAATAACATATATTATTAATATAAATCCTCAAAGCCGCCAAGCTCTTAACAACAATAAAAATCTGCTCTTTATCGCAAGTATGCTTATAACTTTTATTTTTATTGCAAGGATTTCCTCATCACTTTCTGGTGTACTTACTCAAAACACCACTTTTTCAGTATCCTCTTCACCAATTCTTTATGGTGTTCCCCTTGCTGCAGGCGCTATGATCGTATGTTTATTTATGGGTTTTGATATTGCCATCTCTTTTGCCATGTTGATCGCGCTCTGCACGGCTATCATATTCCAAAATAGATTTGAAGTTTTTATTTACTTCCTGCTTAACAGCGCAATGGCTGCCTATTGGATCAGGAATTGCAGAGAACGCAAGGTATTTATAAAGGCTGGAGCAAAACTTGGATTGCTGAATTTAATACTTGTAACAGCTATAAATATTTATATAACCGAGTTTTCAGGTTCTAACCTGTTATATGGCTGGGTTTTTGCGTTTATAGCAGGGGGAGTCGGTTCCGGAGTTGTTGCGGCAGGTATTGTGCCTCTTGTAGAAATAGCCTTTGATTACACGACAGACATAAAGCTGCTGGAGCTCGCAAATCTTGATCGTCCCATTTTACGCAAACTTATGATAGAGGCTCCAGGGACTTATCATCATTCTGTAATTGTAGGCTCTATGGTTGAAGCGGCAGCATCTTCAATAGGGGCTAACTCTTTGCTGGCAAAAGTATGCGGGTATTATCACGATATCGGCAAGATTAATAAACCGCTGTATTTTATTGAAAACCAGAAAAACGGCAGGAACAGGCATGATAAGCTTGCTCCATCCATGTCAAGTCTGATCTTGATATCTCACGTAAAGGAAGGGGTTGAGATAGCCAAAGAAAATAAATTGGGTCAGGCTATAATCGACACTATCAGTCAGCACCACGGCACAAGCCTTATCAGTTACTTTTATGACAAGGCAAAGAAAATGAAAGGAGCAGATGCGGTAAATATCGACAACTTCCTTTATCCAGGTCCAAAACCCCAAACCAGGGAGGCGGCTCTTGTCATGCTTGCAGATGTTGTTGAGGCGGCGTCAAGAGTGCTTGATGATCCCACTCAGCCCAGGATACAGGGTCTTGTGCAGGATCTTATGAACAAGATTTTTTCCAACGGCCAGCTTGAAAACTGTGAGCTGACTTTAAAAGATTTGCACAACATAGCAAAAAGCTTTAACAAGATATTAAACGGTATGTACCATCATCGAATTGAATATCCCGAGCAACTCGCCACAAACAATGGGAAGGACGGCAATGGAAATCCTGATAGACAACAGTCAAAACAAGAGCAGGATATTACAAGAGAAAATACAGCAAACAGCACGGGTCATATTAAACGCCTTGGACTGTCCTGATGGAGAACTTTCGATCCTTATCGTTGATGATTTTCAAATAGAGGCGCTGAATAAAAGGTATCTTAATCGATCAGGTCCCACAAATGTTATTGCTTTCCCTATGCGCGAAGGGAGGTTTTCAAATATAACTCCTCAGCTTCTTGGAGATGTGGTTATTTCGGTTGAAGCTGCCATGCGAGAGGGAGAACTCGTTAAAATAAGCATGGAAGATCGTTTTGATCAGCTCCTGGTACACGGAATTTTGCACCTGTTTGGTTATGATCATGAAAAAGCTGAGGAAGAAGCGGATAAAATGGAAGATAAGAGTAATGAATTGTTAGGCATGTTAGGTTACTAAAGTTACAAGTCACTTCAAACTTTAGTAACCGTTCACGGTTAGCAGTTTACAGTTAACGGTTGATAAAAACATAAAAGCAATCAGTCGTTGCATAGTTCATTGAAAAAAGTGTGAATCCGTCAAAGTGCTCGGGCGGAATAACCGTGAACCGTGAACCGTGAACGATTACAGGTATTGTTACCAAATCTTTTTATATGCAGGAGGCTTGTTAATGGCTGGATTAGCTGTAAATGTTGATCATGTTGCAACATTGAGGGAGGCACGGGGAGTTCATTATCCCGAGCCTGTAGCGGCAGCGGTGCTGGCCGAATTGGCCGGGGCAGATGGTATTGTAGTTCACCTTCGGGAGGATAGACGTCACATTCATGATCGGGATGTCAGAATTCTGCGACAGGTTGTGCAGACAAGGCTTATCCTGGAAATGGCTCCGACCTCTGAAATGGTCGGGATTGCTCTTGATATAAAACCTGATCTTGTGACACTGGTGCCTGAAAAAAAGGAGGAGTTGACAACCGAAGGGGGGCTGGATTTGATTATTCACAAACGTGTTGTTTCTGAAACAGTCGCCTTACTTCATGACAGCAGTATTCCAGTCAGTATATTTATTGATCCGGATCCTGACCAGATAAAGTTGGCTTACCAGATAAATGCCAATGTGGTTGAAATTCATACAGGGTCATTTTGTGACGCGACAACAGCTGCCAAAAAAGAAAAGGCCTTTTCTAAAATAACTGATGCAATCAAGCTGTCTAGTAAACTTAAACTTGGCGTTAATGTCGGTCATGGAATTTGCTATAAAACCATAAAAGCTTTTAAGGGCCTTAAAGAAATTGACGAGTTCAGTATCGGCCATAGTATTGTTTCAAGGGCGGTTCTTGTGGGAATGGAACAAGCAGTCAGAGAAATGGCGATGTTGATAAAGGAATTATAGGCAGGTTGACCATGTATCTTGTAACAGCCGGCGAAATGCAGAAAATGGATCGGCTTACCATTGAATCTTTTGGTATTCCTGGCAGGGTTCTAATGGAGAATGCCGGCCGGGGCGCAACACAAATTCTTTTTGAAAAGTTCGGCGATCTTAAAACCAAAAGGGTCGGTATTGTGGCAGGGCGTGGCAACAACGGTGGAGACGGTTTTGTTATAGCCCGTTATCTTGCCCAAAAGGGCATTAAAGCGACCGTATATCTTCTATCAAAAAAAGCTGTGATTAAGGGTGATGCTGCTGCAAACCTGAAGCTGCTGGCTCCTTTAAGTGTACCTGTTATTGAAATTCCTGACAAAAAGGCTTTTTTAACACATAGAACTTCTATGGTTCATCAGGAGATATGGGTTGATGCCATACTCGGAACAGGGCTGAAATCGCAAGTAAAAGGATATTTCAGAGAAATTATCGAGTTTATCAACAGTCTAAATAAACCGGTTTTTGCGGTTGATATACCATCTGGTTTGGATTCAGATACGGGTCAGCCGTGTGGCGCATGTATTTGTGCGCAAGCCACGGCGACATTTGGGTTTGCCAAAACAGGACATATTCTTTTTCCGGGCGCAAGTTATACCGGAAGCCTTGAAATAGTGGACATAGGGATACCGCATCATATTGCTGAAGATGTGGGTCCAAAACAACATCTTCTTACAACTGATCTGATCGGTAATTATTTTAAACCAAGGCCGCCTGATGCACACAAGGGCGATGCAGGTCATCTCTTGTTGGTTGCCGGATCTCCAGGAAAAACAGGCGCAGCAGCCATGACGGCCATGTCTGCCATGCGTGTTGGCGCAGGTCTTGTTACTCTTGGGCTGCCAAACGGCATAAATGATATACTGGAGACCTGGATTCTCGAGGCAATGACCTTTCCTCTTCCTGAGACCGATGACGGTATGCTTGGTGAATCATCATTTAATGCTATTATGGAGCTGCTTTCAGGCAAAAGATGTCTTGCCATAGGGCCTGGCCTTGGAAGCGCTGTTGAAACAAAGAGCCTTGTTCGTCGGGTCATTCAGGAAAGCACGGTGCCGATCGTTATTGATGCCGATGGGATAAACAGCCTGGCAGGCCACACGAAGATTTTGCGAAATCTGAAACTCCCGGTTATATTAACGCCCCATCCCGGAGAAATGGCAAGGCTTGTTGATTCAACCGCCAAAAACATACAAAAAGACCGTGTGGGTTGTGCAAGGGATTTTGCAAAAAGGTTCAATGTCCATGTAGTGCTTAAAGGTGCAAGGACGGTAATTGCCCATCCGGATGGCAGGGTGTTTATCAATTCTACCGGCAATCCCGGCATGGCGTCCGGAGGAATGGGTGATGTGCTGACAGGAATGATAGCAGGTCTTGTGACTCAGGGTTATTCTCCTGAAACAGCCGCACATGCCGGCGTGTTCCTGCATGGAACAACCGCGGATGCCGTAGCGAAAAAGACGGGTCCTTTTGGTTTTCTGGCAACCGATGTTATAATGGCTATACCTGAGCAGATCGGCAGGCTGATGAAGTCTGAGCTTTGAGAAATGTCAAATTTTGCCGGGACTCAAACAATAACTTGCTGCCTTGAAGAAACTCAACAGCTGGGACGAAAGATAGGTACATCGATTTCAGCCGGAACAGTTATATGCTTAACCGGTGATCTTGGAAGCGGGAAGACTTCATTTGTTCAGGGCCTGGCCATGGGTCTTGGAGTACCGGATGATTACTATATAACAAGCCCTACATATGTTTTGATAAATGAATATCCGGGCAGATATCCTCTGTTCCATGTTGATCTTTATCGAATAGAAGACCCTGTTGATTTTGAAGATATCGGGCTGTATGAAATACTTCATGGCAAAGGCGTGGTAGCTGTTGAATGGGCCGATAAACTGAGTAAAGATTTTTTGTCGGAATATGTGTCCATACATTTTGAGACATTAAATGATAACTCACGCAAGATTACTATAACTGTAAAGGGACATGATAAATGTAGTTTGATAGATGAGGAGAAAAAATGAGTTTGATTGTTCAAAAATTCGGCGGCACTTCAGTGGCCGATCTTGAGCGGATTCGTAATGTAGCAGAGCGGGTTGCAAAAACCTTTGACCAGGGCAATAACGTAGTTGTTGTACTTTCAGCCATGGCAGGTATTACGGACGGCCTGATTGATATGGCAAATCAGGTTGCTGTTTCGCCCGATAAGCGCGAACTGGATGTTTTGCTTGCCACAGGTGAGCAGACAACAGCGGCTCTTCTGGCAATGACTTTGCAATCAATGAACTATCCGGCTAAATCCATACTTGGGTATCAGGCTGAAATTATTACCAACCGTAATTATGGTAGCGCCCGTATCCTTGAAATAGGGGCTGATCGTATAAAGAAGCTTATTGAAAAACATAATATAGTAGTGATGGCGGGATTTCAGGGATGTGACGCGGAAGGCAACATAACGACTCTTGGTCGTGGCGGCTCAGACACATCTGCTGTGGCAATAGCTGCGGCGCTTAACGCAGACAAATGTGAAATATTTACAGATGTTGACGGCATATATACCGCGGACCCCAATATCTGTGAGAAGGCAAGAAAACTCAGCGTAATCTCTTATGATGAAATGCTTGAAATGTCGGGTCTTGGCGCCAAGGTGTTGCAGATTCGGTCTGTTGAATTTGCGAAAAAATATAATGTTTCTGTGCATGTAAGATCATCATTCAGTGAGGAGGAAGGTACAATGGTTGTTAATGAAGATTCTGATATGGAACGCCTGGTCGTATCAGGTGTAACTCTCAACAAAGATGCCGCCCGTATAACCCTTAAAAAGGTTCCGGATCAACCTGGAGTAGCTGCAAA
This sequence comes from Candidatus Desulfaltia sp., assembly GCA_030656555.1. Taxonomy (GTDB): domain Bacteria; phylum Desulfobacterota; class Desulfobacteria; order Desulfobacterales; family ETH-SRB1; genus Desulfaltia. The sequence goes on from JAUSPN010000080.1 coordinate 53,729, forward strand.
GATTTTTTCACCTATTGCCGACGAAAAAATACTGGTGGACATGATTATACAAAACACCCGTGCCGAAGGGTTGACAGACCTTACATTTACTGTTTCAAAAAAGGATTTCATCAAGGCGCTGGAAATAGAAAAACAGGTGGCACAGCAGATCGGAGCTGAAAAGGTATTCGGCGATGAAAATATCGCAAAGGTATCTGTTACCGGAGTTGGGATGAGGAGCCATTCAGGGGTAGCGTCAAAGGTGTTTTCAACTCTGGCCGGTGAAAATATTAATATTCTTATGATAAGCACATCAGAAATCAGGATTTCCTGTATAATAGAAGAAAAGTATGGAGAGCTGGCGGTGCGTGTTCTTCACAAGGCATTTGGACTGGATAAAGTTGGAAAATAAAAAATGGTAACATTTAAGTCTCTTTGTTCTGGTAAGGATAAGATTGCCGTAGTAGGTCTGGGATATGTAGGGCTTCCTTTGGCTGTCAGCATGTCGAAACATTTCGAAGTGATCGGCTATGATCTTAAAGCCGATAGAATTAAGGAGCTTGAGTCCGGCTTTGACCGGACAATGGAAGTTTCAACAGAGACTTTGCGTGATGCAAAGATACTGTTTACAAGCAAACCTGAAAATCTTTCTTTAAGCAGGCTTGTTGTGGTTGCCGTGCCTACACCGATCGACGGGCATCGCATCCCGGATTTAAAGCCGCTTCGCGGTGCATCGGCAACTGTAGGCAGATATATGTCAAAAGGCTCATGCATAGTTTTTGAATCCACAGTATATCCAGGGGCTACGGAAGAGGTATGCATTCCCATTATGGAGAGGGAGTCAGGGTTTAAATATGGCGCTGATTTTACGGTCGGCTATTCGCCTGAACGTATAAATCCAGGTGACAAGGAGCATTCATTTGAAAACATAGTAAAGATTGTTTCCGGGTCTGATCAGGATACCGCCAGGTTTTTATCCGATGTTTACGGAAGGGTTATAAAGGCCGGGATACATCTGGTTTCATCGATCAAGGTGGCTGAAGCGGCAAAGGTTATCGAAAACACACAAAGGGATATAAATATAGCTCTTATCAATGAGCTTGCGATGATTTTCCACAAAATGGGTATAAATACTGATGAGGTTCTTGAAGCTGCTGGGACAAAATGGAATTTTCTTCCATTTAAGCCCGGCCTTGTTGGAGGACACTGCATAGGGGTTGATCCATATTATTTGACCTTTAAGGCCGAGTCGCTTGGATACCATCCTGAAATGATACTGGCAGGACGCCGTATAAACGACTGCATGGGCAAATATGTAGCGGAACAGACCGTAAAGCTGCTTGTATTGGCGGGAAAGCGGGTTAAAGGTTTAAAGATTGCTGTTTTAGGGGTTACTTTCAAGGAGGATATACCGGATATCAGAAACAGCAAGGTGGTTGATATAATACATGAGCTTAAAACTTACGGGATTAAAGTTCTGGTGCATGATCCTCTTGCAGATGCCGAAGAGACTGTAAATCATTATGGGATTGAGCTGGCAGGCATGGAAAACCTTGAAGGGGTTGATGCGGTTATAATAACGGTTGGGCACAAATTCTATAAGAAACTCGGCTTTTCAAGAATTGCCGGTTTATGCCAGGGTAAAGCGCCTGTTGTTATAGATGTCAAAGGTATCTTTAGCCAGAATGAAGCAGAAAAAACAAATACAACATACTGGAGCCTTTAGCTTGAACCGGAAAAGCGAGCGAATCCAGAAACAGCAAACTTCCTTACGGTCGAAGACCCCCTGTATTTTCCAATCCTCAAAAAAGAACTTGCAAATTATTCTTATCGCGCTTACAATGTATTACAAATAAATACACTGGAGGCAATGTATGAGTAAAGCATTATCAATAAGAGTCCCTGACGAACTCGCCCTAAAACTATCTGAAATAGCAAAAGAAACTGAACGCCCTAAATCGTTTCATGTCCAAAAAGCGTTAGAATCCTATTTGTCTGAAACCGCTGATTTACAGGTTGCTTATGATCGTTTGCATGACACCACTGATCCGGTTATTTCTATAGAGGACATGAGGAAAGAACTTGAACTATAAAATCGCATTCAAGAAATCAGTTGCCCGTGATCTCAAGAAAATAGACAAGGAACAGGCCAATAGAATTTTGAAAAAAATTGAAGATGAACTCCCCTCAAAAGCTGAAACTTTACCAATATTAACAGGTAAATTCTCTGGTTTGAGAAAATTCAGGGTTGGAGATTTCAGGGTGATTTTTTCGATCATAGGGGACACGGCTCTCATCTTGAGAATAACGCATCGGAAAGAAGCCTGCAGAGCGAGAACCTAAACAAATGTTCGCTGAACAGTAAATAAGTTGATAAGTTGAGTAGGTTAAATCCTATATAAGAAAAGAAATGAAAAAAATAGAAGAAAATTATCAACGCATAACAGATGATAAGCGTTTATTCGATATCCGCTTCTGGCAATCCCAGGGAGATTTTGCCATTTTTGAGGCAGTAGCGGAAATGCTGAATGATTATTTTTTAATTCGAGGGGAAAATGCTGACGAGTCCAGACTTCAGAGAACTATTGAAAGTTTTCGAAAAGCATAAAATTCGTTATCTTGTAGTAGGCGGATACGCTGTAATGAAATACAGTGAGCCCCGATTCACGAAAGATCTTGATGTGTTTATAGCGACAGATCAAGAAAATGCAAATGGTGTGTATGCGGCATTGAAGGAATTTGGTGCTCCACTGGAAAATCTTACTTCAGATGACTTTACACAAAAAGGCTATTTCTATCAGATGGGAAGGCCACCTATACGGGTCGATATTATGATGTCGATTCCAGGAATTGAGTTTGATGAGGCATGGGAAAAACGTGAAGTAGTTGAATTGGATGATCTGAAAATCCTCTTCATTTCGCGATCTGACCTTATCCGAGCAAAACAAGCAAGCACAAGGCCACAAGATAAAATCGATATTGATAAACTCAAGCAAGCCGAACAATTGGAAGCACTTACCAACAAATAGCGGCCATTGTTGCATCAATTTCTAATTAACGGTTTATGGCTTACTACTCGAAGATTTTAAACGGCAGGGAATCGGGATGCAATTCGAATAACATATTCCCAGACAATAATTAAGTTTAATAGTTGAGTACCCTAAATGCCCCCAGAGCGAGAAGCTAAACAAATATTCGCTGACCGGCACATAAGTTGATAAGTGGTTTAAAGGAATTAATATGAACACCGATTTATCATTTATTACAAACCAAGAAAATCAAACCCTTAAAGAGCGGTTTGAAGTCCTTATTAAAGACACTTCATTCTTTGACTGCCTTGCAGGTTACTTCTATTCCAGCGGATTTCACGCTATCTATCACTCTTTGGAACACACGGAAAAGATAAGAATTC
>JAUSPN010000081.1 GCA_030656555.1 Candidatus Desulfaltia sp.
ATGCTATTCTCACCAATATCATTCATCAGGAATGGAGTAGTTTTTCTGTCAAAAAACATAAGGATATCAAAGGTATCAAAACGCAGAACCTGCGCGACCACATGAGCGAAGCAGAACTGATTTTTACGGCGCTTGCAGAACTCTCCACCAGGCAGATTGCCGAAAGCGTGAATGCTACCGGAATCTGCAGTAAAAAAACGGCTAACCAGTACTCTGATTAACCATTTAATTCTTAGTGGCGTCCCCAACCGGATTTGAACCGGTGCTGCCGGCGTGAAAGGCCGGTGTCCTGGGCCAGGCTAGACGATGGGGACGCATATATGGTGGGCCGTGCGCGACTTGAACGCGCGACTCTCTGCTTAAAAGGCAGATACTCTACCAACTGAGTTAACGGCCCTGTTAAAAAACTAAACACCTAATCATAAATTTTATTCTTGTCAATAAAAATAGTTGTTATTTGCGCCAGAACTCAGGCACAAGAAAAATTATTACCGTGTAAATTTCGAGTCTTCCCAAAAGCATGCACCATATAAGCAGCCACTTGCCAAGAAATGGTATTTGCGCGTAGTTGCCAGCCGGCCCGACAATCCCAAACCCGGGTCCTATGTTTCCGATAGTGGCTGCAACTGCGCCAAAAGAGGTAATAGAATCCACCCCCATGCCCGCAAGCAGGATAGCGCAAAAAGCAAAAAGGCTCATATAAAGAGCGAGAAACCCTAAAATACTTCTCATTATATCATCTGAAACCGGTTTGCCTCCTATTTTTATTTGTTTAACCGCATGTGGATGAATAAGGGCAAACAGTTCTTTGTAACAATACTTAAAACAAAGCATGACACGGATGCATTTCATACCTCCGCCGGTCGAACCTGCTGAGGCCCCTATAAACATGCAAAATAAAAGGATAAGCTGGGACATGGCAGGCCATTTTTCGTAATCGGCTGTCGCATAGCCCGTAGTCGTAATAATAGAGACAACTTGAAAAGCTCCAAAGCGCAATGCATCCCCGATTTTTTCATATATTGAGCCATAAACATTAAATGACACGACAACAATCAACAGAAAAACAGAGGCGAGAAAAAACCGGCATTCTGAATTGCGCCAGAAAGCAAGCGGTTTCCCTTTGAGCATTTGGTAATGAAGCGAAAAATTTATCCCGGCAAGCAGCATAAAGAAAATAATTACAATATCAAAATACAGGCTGTTGTAGTGGGCAATCGAAGCGTTTTTTATTGAAAATCCACCTGTCGGCATTGTTGTGAATGTATGGCACAAAGCTTCATAAAGATTCATTCCCCCTATCAACAAAAGAATAACTTCAGCCAGAGAAATGATGGCATAAACCTTCCACAGAACCATGGCCGTATCCCTTATTCGTGGCTTTAGCTTGTCCGGGACAGGGGTTGGAACCTCTGCCTTGTAAAGCTGCATACCGCCGACCCCTAAAAATGGAAGAATTGCTATAGACAAGAGTATGATACCCATACCGCCAAGCCACTGGATAAAACTTCTCCAGAAAAGGAGCCCTTTTGATACAGCCTCTATGTTGGTTAAAATCGATGCTCCGGTTGTAGTAAACCCGGAAACCGATTCAAAAAAAGCATCCACAAAACAACTTATTTCGCCGCCCAAATAAAACGGTAATGCTCCGAACAGTCCTACAACCGTCCACCCGACAGCCACGATTGCTATCCCTTCCCGCTGACTGATAAATTCCGCCTTGGCTTTCCTGAAAGCTATATGAAGCAAAAAACCTGAACATATCGTTATTCCAATAGACTTTAAAATAGGAATGACGCTTTGGTCATTGAAATAAAAACCAACCATAAGGGGCAATATCATGGTTAGCCCCAAAAAAAAGACCAATACACCAACGATACTAAATATATACCGCCAACGCATTTAAAAATACTCCAGTTTAACTGTGAGAATTTTCTCAACCTCCGGGATGGCCTGTTTTCTTGCAAATATTATTATCTTGTCACCTGGATTTACAATGGAATTGCCGGTAGGAATAATAAAATTCTTTTCGTGTATTATGCCGGCAACAAGCACCCCTTTTGGAAAGGAAATATTCTTTAGGGGTTTGCCCACTATTTCTGAAGTTTCAAGAGCCACCGCCTCCATAAATTCAGCCTGCTCACCTTTAATTGATATGGAGGAAAGCACCTTGCCGCGACGAATATGCTGCAAAATTGTATTGATAGCAGAAAGTCTGGGGCTGACAACCTGTTCAATCCCGATGGTCGCCATCAAGGGGAAATAGCTGAACTTGCTGATCTTTGTGATTGTTTTGCGAGCTCCCATTTGTTTGGCAAGTAGCGAAGCTAAAATATTAACCTCCTCATCGTTTGTCAGCGTAACAACCACATCAATATCCTGGATATTTTCCTCTTTCAGGAGTTCCTGGTCGGAACCGTCTCCATGAAGCACAACAACCTTATTCAATTGCTCGGCTAACTTGGCACATCGGTCGGGATTTTTTTCAATTATTTTGGTATAAATAGATTTTTTATCGAGCAATCTGGCCAGTCTTGTTCCTATTTTTCCTCCTCCTATTATAAGAACGCGCTCTACCGGCTCTGCATGCTTATCAAAAACAGCCAGAGTATCTAATAGTTTTTCCTCTTCACAAATAAAATATACAAGGTCGCCGCCCAATAACGTGTCATCTCCTCTGGGGATAATCAGCTTTTCCCCGCGGATAACGGCAACAATAAGAGGCCTTTGTTTTTCTGATATGCTGGAAAGTTCTGATAGGCTTATTCCGGCCAATCGCGCATTCTTATCTAAAAAAATCCCAATAAATTTGATACGACTATCTGAAAATTCTCCGACATCAACGACACCCGGCGTATGCATCATTCTGTCAATTGTTTTTACAACCTCGACCTCAGGGTTGATTAAGGTGTCTATATGAGGAGCATGTTTGCGGAAAGTATCATGGTATTGATCAAAATCGGCATTCCGTATCCGGGCAAGCTTTTTTGTTGATGGAGAAAGTATGTCAGCGACAAGACATGCCACAAGATTTGCTTCATCACTGTTCGTTACGGCCAGGAGTATCTCAGCATCTTTGATGCCGGCTTCATTCAGTGACATCGGGTTGCTTCCCGACCCGGTTACAACCTGGGCATCTATATTATCGGATACGCGACGGATTGCTTCATGATCTTTGTCAATAACAACCACATCTTTATTTTCATTAACCAGGCGGCTGGCAACATTAAAACCAACCTCGCCTGCACCTATAATTACGACTTTCAATTATAAATACTCCTTTACAAAACGTGTTAGGTATTAAGAATCCGGTTGATAAAACAAGATGTCTGTAATGAGATATAGCATCGTATGCCAAAAACCGGTATTTAATTTTGAGATGGTTTACTACAGATAGGCTCATGTGTCAATTGTTGACGAACAGGAGGTTAAGACCAATGACTGCAAAAAGGGTTATCCAGTCGCTTCTACCCAATAAAAGACCTGCGAGAAATACAAATAAATTCTCAAGGACGATGGGAACCAGCCCTATGGGTATTGAAAGATATGCGCCTGCAGCGGTTAAGGCTGCAAAAAGTGAAGCATATTACACATGAAAACAGTCGCCATATATAACCTTTTTAATTGATCCGTCTGCGAGCTCCAAAATCAGCGTTCCGTTTTCATCAACATCTATTGCGACGCCTTCAGATATATCATGATGTGTTATTATCTTTACGCGCCGGTTAAGGGTTGTTGTATATTTTTTCCATTCAGGAATTACGTTGTCAAGGTTCGTATTATCAATATAGCTTTCGAACTTATCCAGAAACTCAGACAGGAGCTGTTTTCTTGATATTTTCTTGCCAAGAATACACCTTAATGAAGTGGCTGTGGGTTCTTTGGAGGCTGGATCGTTATTCACATTTATACCAAAACCGATATTTATAAAAGAGACCCTGTCCGATTCAGCCTCTATTTCAGACAGCATCCCGGATATTTTTCTGTTATTGACCAGTATGTCGTTTGGCCACTTAACCATAGCATCGACACAAAACATTTGACGTAATAATTTAGCAAGAACAAGTGAAGCTGCAAAATTGAGCCTCAAGCTTAATAAAGGAGGTATCTGCGGCCTGAGCACAATGGTAAAATAAAGACCCCCTTCTGAAGAATGCCAGATTCTCTTTAAACGACCTCTGCCCTTTTTCTGGCATCCGGCTATTACAACAGTAAAATGTGAACACCCCTTCCTGGCAAGCTCTCCGGCAATATCCATTGTTGATGTTACTTCCGGAAAAAAGTGGATCTTTGATTCCCTGTCTGGAAATTCCCACGGGAAAAGGGCATCAATAGATTCTATAAGCTGGTATCCCCTTGTGGTGGCAACAATATTATACCCGAAATCCTGAAGTTTGCGGATATGTTTCCATATAGAAACTCTTGACACCCCAAGCTCAGAACTCAGCTTCTCGCCTGAAACAATCCCTTTTTCTCTTTTGAATATTTTAAGTATCTGTCCCTTCATTCCGGTTAACCCTTTAAATTTATAAGGCTAACCAAATGCTGGCTATGTGTCAATAATATTCGACGCATATAATGTTGAACCGCAAAAGCGAGCGCATTCCCCGCTGCTTGCGGCGGGGAGCTTCAATATAAATTTGAGCAGATTAGTTTTTTACTAAAAATCTATATCAAATTTTAGGTTGACTGTTTTATTTATCTGGCCTACTTAATTTAAAAGTTTGTTGCGGTTTGTTGAAGCACAAGGAAAGCGGATAATATGCCTTTTTTAATCGCTCTTGCAGGAAAGGGAGGCACAGGAAAAACAACTTTAGCGGGTATGCTGATTAAATATTTAGTCAGCAAGGGGAAAACCCCTGTCCTTGCTATAGATGCCGATTCTAATGCCAACTTAAATGATGTGCTTGGCCTTGAAGTTGCCGACACCCTCGGTAATGCCCGCGAAGAGATGAAAAAAGGCAACATCCCAATCAATATGAGCAAGCATGTTTTTATGTCAATGAAAATGGAACGTGCTATAGTTGAAGCAGACGGATTTGACCTGTTGGTTATGGGACAGCCTGAAGGTGCAGGCTGTTATTGTGCTGTAAATAATCTTCTTGCAGGATTTATGGACCGGCTGAGCGACAATTATCCTTATATTGTCATGGATAATGAGGCTGGAATGGAACATATAAGCCGACTGACCACAAAAAATGTTGATCTCCTTCTCGTTGTTTCCGATACATCAAGACGTGGTCTTCAGGCTGCCTCAAGAATCAATGCCCTCGCAAAAAATCTCAGCGTAGTATCCGGCAAAAGCTATCTTGTTATAAACAGAGCAAGTAAGGCTTTACCCGATCATGTCCTTAATATGATTAAAAACAATGAGGTTATGGGGACAATACCTGAAGATGACGCAATATATAAATACGACTTAAATGGACGTCCGACAATCGAACTGCCACATGATAATCAGGCCGTAAAAGCGGCATTTAAGATATTTAATACAATTATCAACTAAGGATCTGTTATGAAATATTCGATTAGGGCTAACCGCAATTTGAAGAAAAGCATATGAAAAAAACAGGTTTTTTATTTGACGAAAGATATCTGCTTCACGAGACCGGTTCCTATCATCCGGAAGTGCCTGCAAGACTTCAGGCTGTTTATCAGGGGATAAAAGAGGCCGGCCTTCTTGCCAGGCTTACTTTGATTCGTGCCGGCCTTTCTGATTTAAAATGGATCGAGGCTGTACATGATAAAGAATATATTAAGCGTTTTGAAATGGCTTGTGTTACAGGCAAATCAACATTCGACTGCCCCGATAACCAAATATGTCCGGCAACATATGAGACAGCGCTTCTGGCTGTCGGAGGTATCCTTGATGCAACACGTCTTGTCATGAACGCCGAAATCGACAATGTCTTCTGTGCTGTGCGGCCTCCAGGGCACCATGCTGAAATCAACAAGGCAATGGGATTTTGCTATTTCAATAATGTAGCGATTGCAGCAAGGTATCTGCAAAAAGAATGGGGTATAAAAAGGGTTGGAATCGTTGATTTTGATGTTCATCATGGCAATGGTACGCAGCATATATTTGAAGATGACCCAAATGTCTTTTATTATTCAATTCACCAGCACCCTTCATTTGCTTATCCAGGCACAGGAAGGGAATTTGAAGAAGGGGAAGGGGCTGGATTGGGATTTACCAAGAATTCTCCGGTATTACCTGGCAAGGAGGATAGTGAGTATAAACGCCTTATAAAAAAGGACCTTTTTCCTGCCTTTGAATCATTTAAGCCCGAGGTAATTATTGTATCGTCCGGCTTTGATGCTCATGTTGATGATGATATGTCGGATATCAAGCTGTCAACTGAAGCGTTTTCATGGATAATAAAAAGTGTGGTCGAAATGTCTGATAAATATTCAAACGGAAGGTTGATCTCCGTTCTTGAAGGTGGATACTCCCTTAAACGTCTTCCAGAGCTTGCAAAAAACCATGTTGAAATTTTGCTGGATTATAAATAATAATGGAATTAACTTTTAAACAAAACTTAATAGTTCAGCTACAAAGGCGCTCAGGCAACAAAACAAGATATTTTGAACAAAAGTAGTGGAGGGGAAAATGTTTGTCAGCAAATCGATGACTACAAAGGTTATCACAATAAACAAAGATGCTGATATTTTTGAGGCAAGAGAGAAAATGGCCGAGCATCAAATACGTCATCTTCCGGTTATAACCAAGGATTATCAACTGATTGGAATCGTTTCGGATCGTGATATTAGAAGCGCCATGCCTTTAAGCGATTACAACAGCAAAAAAACAAGTGCTAAGATTGCAAAGCTGAAAATAAAGGACATCATGACAATAGATCCTATTACCATTTCTCCATTACATACCATTCAAGATGCCCTTGTGCTTATGCAGAAAACACGTGTTGGAGCGTTTCCTGTTGTAGATGAAAAGGGAAAGCTAAGAGGTATTATCTCTGTGCGCGATCTTCTTCGCGCGTTTATCAATGTTATGGGCATGGAAGACCCTGGAATATTAATGTGCATCATTGTGGAAGAAAAGCTCGGCCAGATGAAAAAAATTGTCGACGCAATAACTGAAGAACATATTTCTTTTGGAAGTATTATGGTGGCAAGATACTGGGATGAAGAAAAACGGGCGGTTTTTCCATATCTATTGACTCAAAACATAAACCCTTTAAAGAAAAAATTTAAAAACATGGGCTATGAAGTGCTCGACCCTATGAAATGGTATATTGATCAGCTGCCGAAAAACGACTGAATCATGCGGTTTTATGTAAAATCAAACTTGGTTCGCTTTGCTCACAATTGGGCAACTGGTTGATTTGTCGAGTAGTTCAAGAATCCTTACAACTCGACAACTCGACCATTTAACTACTCGACTAAAATCACAGAAATTTCAATAAGTTGTAGAAATTCCGAAACGTTTTAATTAAATCTGGTTTTACTGAAAAGATTCCAAAGGTTAAAATGCTTATAAGATGCTGGGGGTCGAGAGGTTCCATTCCTGTTTCAGGCAAAGAATATCTCAAATATGGCGGTGACACCGCATGTATAGAAATCAGGGCAAAAAGTAATGATATCATAATTATTGATGCCGGAACAGGGATTCGAAGGCTCGGCAATCAATTGATGGGAAAGAAAAACTCTACCTATAACATCATCTTTACCCATGCCCATTGGGATCACGTAATGGGACTTCCCTTTTTCAAACCTTTATATTCTAAAAGCACAACGTTACGGATGCACAAATGTCCCTTTCACGGTAAATTCGTGGAAAACATACTTCCCAAGCTAATGTCTCCTCCTAATTTTCCTGTAAAATTCTCCAATTTAAAGGCAAATATATATTACGAAGAAGCGTGCTCTAAAGAATTTAAGATCGGATCAGTATCGATAATCCCTATCCGTATCAGCCACCCCAACGGCGGCAGCGGATATAAATTCATTGAAAATAATAAAACTTTTGTTTTCCTGACAGACAATGAACTTGGTTTTGTCCATCCAGGAGGTCTTTCATATAAAGACTATATGGAATTTTCTTCGGGGGCTCATCTGCTTATTCATGACGCTGAATACACGCCTGACGATTATAAAAACTGTATAGGATGGGGTCATTCTGAATATACTCGTGTGCTGGATCTGGCCTTTGAAGCCGGAGTAAAAAATTTGGGTCTGTTCCATTTAAACCAGGAAAGAACAGACAGGGAAATGGATGATATTGTCAAAAAATGCAAAACCATCATAGCTCAAAAAGGAGAAAACCTTGAATGCTTTGGTGTTGGCAGCGATATGACCTTTGAGCTATAATTTGTGAAAAAGCTATTAGCCATTAGCTGTTAGCTCTTAGCTAAAGGTGTTATCTGTTTGATTTTTTAAGCTAAAGGCTAATTGCTAAAAGCTAAAAGCTAAAAGTCCTCAATTTAAGAATAGAATCCAACTAACTATAATTTCAGGTGTTTTGAGTTTTCGTCCAAAAACTAATTGATACTTTTAAGCTTTTTATACAGGTAGCTTTGCTTAACCCCTATTGATTCGGCTGTTTTTGCAACATTATTATCGTATTGCAAAAGTTTTTTTTGGATAAATGCTTTTTCAAAGGCTGTTTTTGCATCCTTTAAGCAATCGATTATAAATAACTGCGATTCAACAAGCCCCAAACCTTCCCCAATGTTTGAATTATATGGCGCAGGTATATCGGAAACATCAATTATATCGTTTTCCGTCATGATAGCCATCCGCTCCACAAGATTCTTCAGTTCTCTGACGTTTCCCGGCCATGAATAAGAACATAAGATGTCGAGCGCTTTCGTGGTTATCTTCTTTCTTTTGCTGTGATTTTGTTTTATGCTTTCATCTAAAAAGGTTTCAACAAGAAGCGGAATATCCTCGCGACGATTCTTAAGGCTTGGGACTTCGACAGGTATTACATTCAGCCGAAAGTAAAGATCCTCTCTAAAACTTCCCTTTTCAATCTCCTTTTCAAGATCTTTGTTGCTGGCAGCAATTACCCTGGCATTGAAACTTAATGTTCTGCTTCCTCCGACACGCTGGAATTTTTGTTCCTGCAAAACTCGAAGAATTTTGGCCTGAGTCTTTAAACTCATATCCCCTACTTCATCAAGGAAAATAGTTCCATTGCTTGCCAGCTCAAATTTGCCTCTTTTCTTGCTGGTCGCTTCAGTAAACACCCCTTTCTCGTGGCCAAACAGCTCGCTTTCAATCAGTTCTTCCGGAATTGCGGCGCAACTGACATCAACAAAGGTTTGATCCGCTCTTGGGCTTAACTGGTGAATTGTACGCGCGACAAGCTCCTTGCCTGTGCCGTTTTCTCCTGTGATAAGGATCCATGCCTCTGTCGGGGCTGCAATCGCTATCTGCTTTTTCAGAGCCACTGTTGGAGAGCTGTCTCCGTTTATCGAGTGCTTTTCTATTGTCTTTTTCCGAAGATATCTGTTTTCCTCTTCAAGCCTCCTGAAATTTAGCGCATTATTAATCGCAACAATCACCTTATCAATCGAAAGCGGTTTTTCAATTAAATCAAACGCTCCAAGCTTTGTGGCTTTAACAGCGGTCTCTATTGTCCCGTGTCCCGATATTATTATTACCTGAATAAAGGCATTGTTTTTTTTTATCTCTTTTAATGTCTCAATTCCATCCATACCCGGCATCCATATATCAAGCAAAACAAGATCCGGCGACTCGCTATCGATAATCTTTAAGGCTTCATAACCATTGGTGGCTGTTATGACCTCAAAACCTTCATCATAAAGCAGACCGCTTAAAGACTGGAGTATGGATGGTTCGTCGTCAACAATTAGAACAGATGGGAACATATTGTAAAACTCCTATATAAAAATTAGTAGCCGTTCACGGTTGTCGGTTCACGGTTCACGGTTCACGGTTTTTTCAACCGTGAACCGATAACTGTAAACCGTGAACAGTTACAAAATTACACAGGCAGCTCTATTACAAATTTGGCTCCCTGAGGCTGGTTATCCTGCACCTGTATCATGCCGTTATGATCAGCAACAATCGTGCTGACAATTGTCAGGCCTAATCCCATGCCTGTCTTTTTTGTTGAAAAATAGGGTTCAAAAAGACGTGTCTTGTCTTCATCGGAAATGCCCGGACCATTATCGGCAATCTCTATCCTAACAATCTTTAAGATAGGATCGTTGGTTAATGTAATCGAAATTTTGCCGTTTGCCTTAATCGAAGCAATTGCATTATCAACAAGATTAATCATTGCCTGCTTAATCTGCCTGCGATCAATATTTAAAGGCGGAATATCCTCATTCATGCTGATTTTGAAATTTATATTTTGAGGCCCTTCTTTGTATAGCGCCACGGTCTCTTCAATAATGGGCGGCAGGTCGCAAAGCTCTGGATTTGCCGCCGGAAATCTTGCAAACGCGGAGAACTCATTTACCAAGTCCCGAATCAAATCCACCTGATCAATTATCATCTGAATGCATTCCTCAAAAACCGGTTCATTTATCTGCTTTGAATATCTTCTTTTTAGACGCTGAGCCGAAAGAGAAACAGGAGTTAAAGGGTTTTTGACTTCATGGGCAATCCTGCGCGCGACTTCACGCCATGCAGCAATGCGCTGGGCCTTTTCCAGCTCCGTAAGGTCATCAAAAACCATTACTATGCCCACATGGTTTCCCGCATCGTCTTTAAGCGCATTAACATGCATCATAAAACTACGCTGCCCTCCTTCTATTGTTAATCTAAGAGGAAGGGTAACATGATCCTCACGGGAGCTGGTCAGATTGTCGATTATTTCTTCAACAAGGTTCAGATGCTGCCCTCTAAGCAGCTTTTTATAGTTTTTATTCAGCATATCCTTTGGTATAAGGTTGAGCATCTTTTCAGCAGACTTGTTTATCGTTGATATAAGCCCGCCTGGACCAAGAGTTATTACGCCGGCAGAAACATTCTTTAATACTATTTCCATATACTGCCGTCTTTTTTCTATCTCAACATTTCGTTCTCGAAGCATACCCGCGGAAAGCTCCAGTTGTTCTCTGCTGACCCGCAAATCTTTTGTCATCTTATTAAATGAATCAACAAGAGTGCCGATTTCAGTATCAGCCACAGGGCCGATGCTGAAGCCCAAATCTCCTTCCGCAACTCTTCGTGTCCCCTCTGCAAGCTCCATGATCGGTATTGTGATAGATTTCGCCAGAAAAAACCCAAACCATATAGCGCAAAAAACAACAAGCAGCGCCACTATTGAAAGGGTTATATAATAGGTTGTCTGGATCGGTTGCTTAAGAAGTATTATCTGTTGATATTCCTCAAAAGCTCTTGATATGGATGCCATCTTTTCAGAAAGATCAGGAGCAAGCAATACCGACAACACAACAAAGCCTTCGGCATCTGTGTATTTTGTGCCAAAAGGAATAGTTCCGATCGTTCTTATAAGCTCCCCTTCCGGAATTTTTTCAAAAACCGACCTTACCCCTTTTGGCCCTATATCCTTTTGAAAATTATCAGCAGAAACAACGCTAAAAGGCTTGTCTTCCAGCTCCCTAACCAGGGCAAATGTTAGGCGGTTTGCATTCAAGCTATAAATTTCAACAGCATCAACATTAAATGCCCGGTGAACAACCTGTACATAGTGGGAAAGAGCGTTCATGTTTTGTTCAGCCAGAAGTTTTTTGGTGTTTATCTGGTAGGCTATTCTTTCCAGATAAAACCGGTTGTTTTCTTCTGCATGATCATACAAGCGCCTTCCTACAACCAATGAGTTTTCAAGAGACTGCTCTACGGGAACATTAAACCAAAATTCAATGCTGGTTGTAATAAAGCTGATTGAAAAGAAAAAAAGGACAATCGTAGGCAAAAGAGTAAGGGCAACAAAGGCGGCAACAAGTCTCGTGCGAAGCTTTGCCCCCATCACCTTGCGCTTTCTATCATAGAGCAACTTTACCAGATTTCTAAACACAAGAAATATCAATAAGATAAGCAGCAGCAAATTGATGTTGATTAATATAAACATCAATATTGTGTTAGAAATCGGAATCCCTGCCCCAAAATGTATGACCTTGTGCTCAGCATAGGTCATGAGGGTAATGGCAAAGGCAACTATGACAATCAGAACGCCTTCTCGTTTCCGCCTTTTGCGTTCCTCTTCTAAGATATGAGGTTTTGAACTTTTGAATATATTGTCGCTCATAATCAGGTGCGGAAAGATTCCGGCTTTCAGTAGATAAAGTCTATTGTATACCAGTCTGTTTCAACGTCCCATAAAGAAACAAAAAACAGGATATAATGCAGATAAAAGGGAAGGGTTAGTTTGCCGAGCTCTGCCTTGGCTCTTATTTGATACTGGCTGCCTTTCTGCAGACTGCCAAGCGGAATAATTTTTAAGCTGTTAATTTCGGTCATCAGGTTTTTGGCCTCTTCAAAAGATTGTGCAACAAACGGCTTATCCTTTTCCCATGACCGTGTAACAACAAATTCCTTCTTCAGGTTGTTGTATTTAATCGTATGGATTATTTTTATATCAGCCATCTTACTGTCAAACCACATATTACGGGTCTGGTACAGGGTAATATAGAAGGAAAATGTTGCCGGCACCCCTTTTAGAACAGCTTGTTTTATCTTATCATTAAAAGCATCTTCAACATTAAGAAAAACCAGAAGATCATCGCGTGTGTTGGTGACAATTATATTGGTCAGCCTTGCCTCAGAGGCAAAAACTGCATTTTGCATGACCAGTAATATGCAAAGAAATATGATACTAATTTTGCGGCAAATCAATGATAACATAATATATAAGCGGTAATTTAAAAATCAGGGTGACAATTAACTGTAAACCGTAACCGGTTACCAATTGAGGAAGAAGGTTTTCTATTAGTAATGGATATCTTCTTAAATGGCAAGTGATTTTAGGAAATATGAGCTTTGTGCCTCATTTGGGCATTTCGACAACATCCTGTATTATACTGGTTTCCCATGATTTTTTTTGGGCAAAGAATTTTTTCAGGAATGCATGATGAAAAAAATGGCCTGATTTGCGCACCTTAATATGACCTAAAACCGGCATGCCGAGGAGAGCAAAATCGCCTATGCAATCAAGGAGTTTATGCCGCACAAACTCATCCTTATACCGTAAACCATCTTTGTTAAGTATGTTTTCCTTATCTATTACAACAACATTATCCAGCGAACCGCCGCGTGCAAGCCCAAAACTTTTCATCTCTTCATATTCATGCAAGAAACCAAAAGTTCTGGCTCTGCATATTTCGCGCTCAAACACTTCTTCGCAAAGTTCTATGGTATAAGATTGTTTTTTAATCAGAGGATGATCATAATCTATGTCGCAGGTTATTTTAAATGAAGACTCAGGATATATGCCGACAAATTTCCCGTTTTCTTTCAACTCAATCGGCTCTTTTACCACAAAAAAACAGCGTTGACCGGCTTGCTCCTTTATGCCTGCCGCCATTATTGATGAGGTAAATACTTCGGCGCTACCATCCATTATCGGCATCTCGTAGCCGTCAATTTCAACCAGGGCATTATCAATTGATAAACCCGCAAAAGTCGCCATAAGATGCTCTATGGTTGAAACAATAAATCCATTATACCCTATTACTGTTGCAAGGCTTGTGTCCACGACCATATTAAAATGTGCGGATATGCTCGGACTGTCTGGAAGATCTATTCTTTTGAATTTGATGCCATGATTTATCGGCGCAGGTTTGATTGTCAGATTAACCTTTTTGCCTGAATGAATGCCTACGCCGGAGCAGTTAATCAATCCGGCAACAGTTCTTTGCTTGAAATGCATATATTACTCAATTATCCATAAAATTGGTTATAAGTTTATCTTGTGTCTGTAGCATTGTTATGACAATTACGCTATTTTTTTTCTAACCGGTCTTATTTGATGTCCGCATGATAAGCCTGAAGAGATTTTACACTGGTTTTCCCGGCTCTTCGCGCAGTAATTCCTTTTGCAGCTGCCAGCGCTGCGGCCGTAGTGGTAATATTTAAAATTTTATACTCGATCGCCGCCTTTCGGATATATGAATCATCATCCTTGCTATCTTTTCCACTGGGCGTATTGATAATCAGTTGGATCTCTCCATTTTTGACAGCATCCACAATGTCCGGCCTGCCATATCCCAGTTTGCGGATAGTTTCCGATTCAATGCCGTGTTCCTGCAGAAAGTTGTGTGTTCCATTTGTAGCCAGGATCTTGAATCCTAAATCACCAAACAACCTGGCCGGTTCCAGAACACTCGGCTTGTCTTTATCAGCAACGGTAATAAGAAGAGTTCCATTAATCGGCAGTGATAGTTGGGTTGCTTTCTGAGCTTTAAAAAAAGCAAGGCCAAATGAATCCGCCAGCCCCAAAACTTCTCCGGTAGACCGCATTTCCGGCCCCAGAAGAGGATCGACTTCAGGAAACATTTTAAATGGAAGCACAGCCTCCTTAACACCAAAATAAGGGATATGTTTGGGTTTTAGATTGAGATCAGAGATTTTTTTGCCCAGAACCACCTGGGTGGCAAGCCGTGCCATAGAGATATTGCAAACTTTGGAAACAATCGGCACGGTGCGCGAGGCCCTGGGATTGGCCTCCAGAATATAAACAGTGTCGTTTGCGATAGCATACTGGATATTCATAAGACCGACCACCTTGAGTTCAATGGCTATCTTTTTTGTGTATTCGCAAATTGTCTCCATGTGTTTCAAAGGGATGCTCACCGGAGGAATCACGCACGCGGAATCTCCGGAATGCACACCTGCCAGTTCAATATGCTCCATAACCGTGGGAACAAAGGCATCGGTTCCGTCGGCAATCGCATCTGCTTCAACTTCAATGGCATTTTCCAGGAATTTGTCAATCAGTATGGGGCGCTCCGGTGAAACATCTATGGCTGCCGACATATAATGTAAAAGCATTTCCTCATCATAAACAACTTCCATGGCGCGTCCGCCAAGAACGTAAGATGGCCTGACCATTAATGGATATCCGATTCTTTCGGCTATTTCAAGAGCCTTTCCCGTGGTACTGGCCATGCCGGATTTGGGTTGTGGAATTCCCATCTCGTACATAATCTTACAAAACCGGTCCCGATCCTCTGCCAGATCTATTGTTTCAGGAGAAGTCCCTAAAATTTTGACTCCTGCTTTTTCCAGATCTCTGGCAATATTCAGGGGTGTTTGTCCACCGAACTGAATAATAACCCCTTCTGGTTTTTCCTTCTCATAAATACTTAAAACATCTTCAACGGTAAGCGGTTCAAAATAAAGCTTGTCCGAAGTATCGTAATCCGTAGAGACGGTCTCGGGATTGCAATTAACCATTATCGATTCATACCCTGCATCACGGATGGCAAATGCAGCATGCACGCAGCAGTAGTCGAACTCAATTCCCTGACCTATACGATTGGGGCCTCCGCCAAGCACCATAATTTTTTTGCGATCGCTTACCTTGATTTTGCATGGCGCATTATAGGTGGAATAGTAATAGGCGGCGTTTTCAACACCGCTGACCGGCACAGGTTCCCACGCTTCGATAATGCCAAGCAAAATACGCTTTTCCCTGATATCCTTTTCTGAAATCCTGAGAAGAAGGGAAAGATATCTGTCTGCAAATCCATCCTTTTTCGCACGGATTAGCAGATCATCCGGAAGCATCTTTCCGTTGTATATTAGAATCTCTTCTTCAATATCCACCAGTTCCTTCATCTGTTTAATAAACCAGGGTTTAATATGTGTAAGTTCGTAAAGATCCTGGATGTCGGCTCCCTTGCGCAGAGCCTCGTACATAATAAACTGGCGTTCGCTTGAAGGGATAACCAGCATATTCATTAATTCAGTTAGAGACTTTTTGTTGAAGTCCTTGGCAAAACCAAGACCATAGCGGTTTATCTCAAGGGATCGGATTGCTTTTTGAAACGCCTCCTTGTAGTTTTTGCCGATGCTCATGACTTCGCCGACAGCACGCATCTGGGTTCCAAGCTTATCCTCAACCCCCTTGAATTTTTCAAAAGCCCATCTGGGAAATTTTACTACCACATAATCACCGGAAGGTGTGTATTTCTCAAGGGTACCGTCACGCCAGTAGGGGATTTCATCCAGAGTCAGACCACAGGCAAGCATGGCGGAAATAAAGGCGATCGGAAAACCGGTTGCCTTGGATGCCAGGGCGGATGACCTGGAAGTTCTCGGGTTAATCTCGATAATAACAACCTTGTCTGTCTTAGGATCATGTGCGAATTGCACATTTGTGCCGCCGATAACTTCAATCGCTTCGACAATGGTATAAGCATATTCCTCAAGACGCTTTTGCAGCTTGGGATCAATAGTCATCATCGGCGCCGTGCAAAAAGAATCGCCGGTGTGAACGCCCATGGCATCGACATTTTCAATAAAGCAAACAGTAACCATCTGGTTTTTAGCGTCCCGTACCACTTCCAGTTCAAGTTCTTCCCATCCCAGGACCGACTCTTCAACCAGAATCTGGTTTACGAGGCTTTCAGAGAGACCGCGTTTAGCAATAGTGCGAAGCTCTTCAACGTTATACACCAGGCCGCCGCCGGTGCCGCCCATTGTATAGGCAGGACGAATTACAACAGGGTAACCCAGCTTTGCTGCGACTTTTTCAGCATCTTCAATTTTATTTACCGTTTGACTCTTCGGCATTTCAATGCCAAGCCGCTCCATGGTTTCCTTGAAGGCCGTACGATCTTCTCCCCGCTTAATGGCATCGACATTTACACCGATAACCTTTACGCCGTATTCATCCAGCACGCCTGCCTGCGCCAGTTCAGATGATAAATTAAGGCCCGACTGACCTCCTAAATTAGGCAGCAAGGCATCCGGCCGTTCCTTTTTGATAATCTCTGTTAATACTTTAAGGTTAAGAGGTTCGATATATGTAACATCAGCCGTTCCCGGATCAGTCATGATTGTTGCAGGATTCGAGTTCACCAGAACGATTTCATAACCAAGAGAACGCAGAGCTTTGCAGGCCTGGGTGCCGGAATAATCGAATTCACATGCCTGACCAATGATGATAGGGCCTGAACCGATTATAAGTATTTTTTTCACATCGTCGCGTTTTGGCATTAACAACTCCTTTGTGTCTTTGTGCCTTGGTGGCTATCTGAACAGTTGTTCTTATTTAAAATAACTGGATCCATCCCAGCAATGGGTGCATAATTTGTTTTTCGGCAGACCAACAGCCTTAACAAGGTCTTCCAGTTTTTGAAATTTTAATGATGTAAGCTTTAATCTTTTTCTTATTTTATCTATCATTGCCATATTTCTTTCTGATCCTGCAGTGGCATATTCATCCAGAAATTTATCATCACTTTCTTCAAGCTCTCTAATTGCTTTTCGACCGGCAAGATCAAGTGTTGATCGCGATGTTGAAAAATTAAGAAAGGTGCAGGGATGAATTAAGGTTGGACAGGCAGGACGCATGTGCACCTCCAGTGCTCCACAATCGAATAATACTTGAACATTATCCTGCAACTGGGTGCCTCTTACAATTGAATCTTCACAAAAAAGAATCTTCTTGCCCTCTATAATAGATTTAACGGGAATCAGTTTCATTTTTGCAACAATGTCTCTTTTGTGTTGGCTTTGCGGCATAAAGCTTCTGGGCCAGGTTGGTGTGTATTTAACAAATGGACGTTTATACGGAATTTTTTTTTCATTTGCATAGCCAATTGCATGGGCGATTCCAGAGTCCGGCACCCCTGCTACAAAATCTACTTTTGTTGTGTCATTTTTTGCAAGGGAGTATCCACACCTGTACCTGACCGACTCCACATTGATTTCTTCGTAATCAGATGCTGGATAACCATAATAGACCCACAGAAAAGTGCATATTTGCATTTTGTTTTCAGGCTTTTTTCTCTGCTCATATCCATCCGGCGTCAGGAAGACGATTTCGCCCGGCCCAAGATGTTTTTCAATATCATATCCAAGGTTGGGAAATGCGCATGTTTCTGAAGAAGCTGCATAAGCGCCTTCTTTCTTTCCAATAGCAACAGGTGTTCTCCCTAATCTGTCCCTTACGGCAAAAATTCCGTTTTCAGTAAGCAAAAGCATTGAACATGAACCTTGAATAAGTTGTTGAGCATTTTCAATTCCCTCTTCAAAGGATCCTTTTTCACAAATTAACATTGCCGCCAGTTCCGTCGGGTTTGTAACGCCGCCGCTGATCTCGGAAAAATGCATTTTTTTTGCAAATTCTTTCCTGACCAGCTCCTCAATATTGTTGATTTTCCCAACTGTAACGATTGCGAATGTTCCCAAATGGGACCCGATAATAAGCGGCTGAGAATCGTTGTCACTGATAACTCCGATTCCCTTGTTTCCCTTTAATGTCGGAAGATCAGGCTCAAACTTGGACCGGAAATAGTCGTTTTCAATGTTATGGATAGATCTTGTAAATCCTTTAGAATTTTTAACAGCCATGCCACCTCGTTTTGTGCCGAGATGGGAATGATAATCGGTTCCGTAAAACAGATCATTGACACAATCTTCTTTTGAAACACTTCCAAATAAACCGCCCATGACGGACAACTCCTTTTTCTGCCTGTTCAGATCGCAGCTTTGTTTAATCAAACCCCGTAAATCCCAAAGAAGAATTTTTACTTAAAGCATAGATAACACTTTTGTGTCAATTTTTCTGCATTCAACATCAAACATTAAAGCGAAAGTTAATTATATCCCCATCCTGCACCTCGCAGGTTTTACCCTCGAGCTTCGCTTCTTCTGTTTTGCAGGTCGCTGTTACCGCAATTCCGGAAAATCTTTTTCCCAGAACTCGTGTTCCCCGCGTGTATCGCTCTTATGACGCTCGATTTCAATCCCGCGCAGTTGTACCCGGCGGATCTTGCCGGAGATAGTCTTAGGCAGGTCAAAGAACTCAATTCGACGAATGCGTTTATACGGCGACAGCTTCTTTCGTGTAAATTGCAGGATCGATAGAGCTGTCTCACGTGACGGTTCGATGCCTGGCTTGAGCACCACATAGGCTTTGGGTACGTTTAGGCGCAGGGGATCCAGGCCGGGCACGACGGCTGCTTCAGTCACGGCTTCGTGCTCGATCAAGACGCTTTCCAATTCAAACGGGCTGATGCGATAATCGGAACTCTTGAACACATCGTCAGTTCGACCGATATACCAGTAATAGCCGTCCTCGTCACGTGAGGCTGTGTCAGACGTGCGATAGAAGCCGCCGCCCAAGGCTGCGGCAGTGAGTTTTGGGTCGTTGGCATATTCTGCCATTAAGCCTGTCGGTCGTGGTTTTAAGGATAATGAGATTTCACCGTCGCTGCCCTCATGACCGTCAAAATCTAAAAGAACCACTTGATATCCTGGCAGAGGCCGCCCCATTGAACCCAGCTTGACTTTCTGCCCTGGCGAATTGCCGATCTGGGCTGTAGTTTCGGTTTGGCCGTAGCCGTCGCGGATGGTGATGTTCCATGCCGTCCGCACCTGTTCAATCACTTCGGGGTTAAGCGGTTCGCCCGCGCTGATTGCCTCGCGCAGTTTTACAGGGTAGGCTTTAAGGTCTTCGAGGAGAAAATTGCGCCATACGGTAGGTGGCGCACACAATGTTGTTACTTCGTACTTGACGATAGCTTGTAACACTTTCTTGGCGTTGAAGCTTTCATAATTATAAACAAAGACACAGGCTCCAGCATTCCAGGGTGCGAAAAAATTACTCCACGCGTGTTTGGCCCAACCTGGCGAGCTGATGTTGAAATGGATATCGCCTTCCTGTACACCAATCCAGTACATGGTGGAGAGATGGCCGACCGGATAGGTTTGATGCGTATGCATAACCATCTTGGGCTTGGCGGTCGTGCCGGATGTGAAATAAAGAAAGAGGGGATCATCGGCATGAGTTGGGCCATCGGGCGTAAAAGATGTTGAGGCCGTATCAGAGTCTGCATATGATGTCCAGCCCGAAGCAGCGCCTCCGATCAGCACTCTGGAAACCAATCCGTTAATTCCTGATAGTTTTTCCAGACCAGACATATCGGTAATCACGTGGCGGATGTTGCCGCGGTCTATCCGCTCCCGTAGATCATCCGGTGTTAGCATGGTAGTGGCAGGACTCACGACAGCTCCCAGCTTCATGGCGGCCAGAGTAATTTCCCAAATCGGTACCACGTTTGGCAACATGACGAGCATGGGATCACCACGGCGTATTCCTAAACTACGCAGGAAGTTTCCCGCTTGATTGGAACGTTGACTCATCTCAGCAAAGCTCATTTTCACCTCGTCGCCAGATTCGTTCACCACCCACAGTGCAGGATGATGGTTGTCGCGAGCATAGACATCGAAGTAGTCCAGCGCCCAGTTGAACAAGTCGAGCTTAAGGCAGCGAAACCCCTTATAAGCGGTTTCATAATCTTTGCGGTGAGTGATCAAAAAATCACGAGCCTGGATAAATTTTTCTATAGAACTCATAGTATCTCCTTGTAATTCAAGAACAATATCTCAAGTTTTTGGCTAACCAACTAATATCTTTAGTTTTTCAATGGGTTATCTCTTTAAAGAGCTGATAAATAACATACTAAACTTCTTGCCGCAACCCGTTTGCGCTCTTTGCCTGGCACAAGATAGACTTGTAGCGGTTTTGTATCAATTTTTCTGTATTGAACATCAAACATTAAAGCGAAAGTTAATTATATCCCCATCCTGCACCTCGTAGGTTTTACCCTCGAGCCTTACAGTAGCCTTTTTTCTTGCTTCATGATATGTGCCGGCATTTATCAAATCATCATACGAAACTACCTCTGCGCGTATGAATCCTTTTTTTATGTCCGTATGGATAACGCCTGCCGCATCAACGGCCTGAGTTTCTTTCTTTATTGTCCATGCCCTTACCTCATCTTCACCAACTGTAAAAAAGGAAATAAGTCCCTGGAGTTCATATGACCGGCTGATTACCCTGTCCATGGCAGATGCAGTAATATTAAATTCGGAAAGAAAGTCTTCTGCCTCTTCGTCAGACATATGGGCAAGCTCCTGTTCTAATTTTCCCCTTATTATCATGCAACTTTCCTTAGAAGTTATATCTTTCAGATCAGGCAGGCTGTCATCATCATCTTCGTTATTAAAGAGAACAAGAATGGGTTTGGCTGAAACAAAGGCAAATCCTTTAAGAGCAGGCGCAGAAACAAAATCCGGATTTTTTCTAAGAGGGATTTCGTTTTCGAGACTTTTTTGGCATTGAGTGAAAAGATCAAGTTCTTCCTGGTCGATTTTTCTGTGCCTTTGTTTTTCTAATTCAATCCGTTCAAGACGCTTTTCCACAACAACAAGATCGGCAAGAATCATTTCCTGCTCGAAATTGAAAAAATCGTTGTATGGATCAGGGTTTTCAAAACCGTATCCCCCGAAATTCCGCACCACATGTATCAAAGCATCGCAATCCCTTACTTCATTCCAGATATTATAATCTTTTGCCGGTTCTTTGCCGTGTCCTTGAAACCCTGGAAGAAAGTATGCGACCTGAGCATAAATAGTCTTTTTGGGTTTATACATATTGCTTAATATGTCGACACGTTTATCAGGCACCTTGATTGTGCTTAGACGGGTTTCCCCTTTATGCTCAGCATCAATTATATTGTGGGTTAATGCTTCAAATATAGTTGTTTTCCCTGTTCCGGGAAGACCGATAATCCCTATTTTCATTATTTAATCCTTTTGCATGTGGTTTGTATTGTCGTTTCGGTAGGATGTGGAAAAGTTTATTGCCTGCGAGACTGTCCGAGAATGTCTCGAACAGCCTCCTGATCAATGATCTGTACAACATCTGAGGCGGGAACAAGGCGTACCTTTTTTTGAAGTTCGGGGAGCTCTTCACGAAAAACCTCATATGTTATTTCATGCGGATGCGCAATCCCTACGGCTGTGCCATGAATTTCAGCAATGCGAATCAATTCTTTTATTTGTCTGCGAATAAAGTCAGGCTCCTGCAAATGATCAATAAAAACATCCCGTTGAGCAAAAGGAATCTGAAGCAAACGAGCCGATGGCTTGCAAAGGCTTTCAGGCGTTGTAAAACTATCAACAAAAAAAAGCCTTCTTTGTTTCAGCACGGAAAAGATTTGATACATTTGGGGGGATTCGCTTGTCATTTTTGAACCCATATGGTTGCTGACCCCTTTAATTGAAGGAACGGCATCCAGGTGTTTATTGAGCTGATCGATAAGTTCATCAGGAGACATGGATATAAGTAAAGCGTCAGGCCCGGGGTTAACCTCAGGATATTCATTAGGCTCCATTGGCAGATGAAGCATAATTTCAAACCCTTTTGCCTGGGCTTTTCTGATAATTCTTTGCTGAAAAGGGCTGTGCGGAAACACGGAAAAGCTAAGCACAGCGTCAAGACTTAAAAATTTTTCAGCAACCCTGTGTTCATAGCCAATATCATCTATAATAATTGCCACTTTTGGCAAAGCTTTTGACAGAGGCTTTGGTTTATAATCCGGTTTGCGTAATACCTTGTCAGGTTTGTGATATATTTCAAAAACAGGTGTTTTAAATATCTGCTTTTTTGGGGCCGGCTGCACAGGTTGCTTGCGCAACAATAAGTGATACGCCAGAAAACCGGCAACAAGGACCAGAAACACCAACAGGGACAGCCCTGCAATCGCCTTTATTAAATATGTTTTTTTAGCTTTATTCTTGCTGAAAAATACTTTTTTTTGTTTTGTTTTCTTTCTTTTTATAGTCATTTAACTGTTTAAAATCTCATAACTTCTAAGAATCTCAAGGGCGCGCATAACCTGGTTATCTTCAAGCAGCCCTTCAAGCGTAAGGGATTCATGTATGGATGGGTGCCTTTGTTTCTTTATGGCATCCTCTTTTTCGCCGGCATCTTTTTTTGTATCCGGCTCTGCTTTAAGATGATTTTTTAAATCCTTTTCCTTCATTAAGCCCTCATCAGCCTCTTCCTTCTCTATAGTTCTCTGTTTTACCTCTATATCAGGTATAATACCCTGGGCCTGAATAGATCTTCCGTTTGGGGTATAATATCTGGCGATTGTAAATTTAAGCCCATATCCGTCTCTTAAAGTTTCTACTGTTTGAACAGATCCTTTGCCGAAAGATGTGGTCCCGATAATAATGGCTTTTTTATGATCCTGAAGCGCGCCTGCCACAATTTCGGACGCACTGGCGCTTCCCCCGTTAATCAGCACAACAATAGGATAGTTCCTTTTTGCCTCGTTTGGATGAGCTCTGAAAATTTTTGTATGTTCTCTCAGCCGTCCTTTGATGGATACGATTTTACCCTTTTCAAGAAATAAGTCTGTCACTGAAATTGACTGATTAAGAAGTCCGCCCGGGTTGTCTCGAAGATCAAGAACAAGACCTTTTAAGGGAACATCACCGGATTCAAGCTTTGCCAGGGCCAGTTTTAGCTCATCAGTTGTGTTGTCCTGAAAATTGGTAATCCAGATGTATCCGTATCCGGGCTGTAAAACAAACGACTTTACGCTTATAACCGGAATAATATCACGAATCATCTTGAAATCTATCGGTTTTGATATTCCGTTCCTTATTATTGTTATAACTACCGGATTTCCTTTCGGGCCTCTCATCTTCTTAACAGCTTCCCAGAGCATCATGTCCTTGGTTAATTCTCCGTCTACCTTGATAATTTTATCTCCAGCCTTTATTCCTGCTTTGTAAGCAGGGGTGCCTTCGATTGGAGATATAACGGTAACAACGCCTTTTTGCATGGTTATAACTATACCAATGCCGCCGAATTCACCATGGGTACCGATCTGCAACTCTTCAAAAGCCTCGGGTGGAAGCAATGCAGAATGAGGGTCAAGGCTGCTTACCATTCCCTGAACAGCCTTTTGAATTAATTCTTTTGTGTCAACCTCATCAACATAGTTTTTTTCAAGCAGTTCAATGACATCGGAAAACAGTTTAAGCCCTTGGTATGTCTCATCGCTGCCTGCTGAAAGATCGTGGTAAAATCCGGTCCCGATCGACCAGAATATTAAGGCAATTATCATTACAAACCAAAGTTTAATGTTTTGTTTTTTCTTTATTGTCATACAGTTGCTCCTTTTGATTTCAAAAAACCAACGCTTTTTATATTCACCGCAGAGTCGCAAAGGACGCAAAGAAATCTATTTTTTTAAATTGTCGTGAGAGGCGACAATTTAAAAGACTAAGCTGTCTAAAATAAATGTAATATGTATTCGAAACGACAATTTTAATAATGCGTTTCTTTTTGTTTTCCGTCCTCTCAACGGAAAACAAAAAAACACTTAATCTTTGCGTGCTTTGCGACTCTGCGGTGTTTTTTATAATGTTTTATCAATTTTTAAGCCACTCAAGCGGGTTAACCGGTCTTCCGTGATGACGAAGCTCAAAATAGAGTTTCGGGCCGATCATTGAACCTGTATCGCCAACCGTGGCAATAACTTCACCCGCCTCGACATAATCGCCCTTTGCCTTAAAGAGCTCTTCAGCATGCGCATAGACCGTGCAGAAACGATCTCCATGATCTACGATAATCATATTCCCATAACCTTTAAACCAGCTGGAAAAAAGTATCTCTCCATCATATACCGAACATATTGGTTCGCCTTTATCGGCTTTAATATCAATACCTGTTTTGAAATTTACTGTTTTACCCTGGCTGTCGGCCTGTAGGCCAAAAAAATATATTATTTTACCCTTTACAGGCATTTTAAGCAACCCCTTAAAGGAGCTAAAAACTCCATGTGATATGTTTTTAACCTTGTCAGGCATCTGGCTCAAGGATTGAATTGTCCGGTCCAGAGCTGCTGCCGTCTGTTTTAATGCTTCAATTGCGGCTAATCCAAGCGCTTTTTCGCTTTGTATATCAACAAGAACTTTCGAGCGTTTTTCATTTTCATTAGACATAATACCGACTTGTTTGTTTAAGTCTGTTTCAAGCAAAAGCTTTTTTGTTTTTTGAGCGTTCATTCCGTCCAACATCTGTTGCAGCCTATCCTTGTTTTTTACAAGTTTTTCCCAGATCTTTCCGTCATAAGCAAGGATATGTTCCATGGTGATTTTACGTTGAAAAAAATCACTGATCGATTCAGCAGAAGCCAGAACATTCATTTTGCCGAGCATATTTAGTTTATAAACAGCAACAAGGCGATTGGATGCATAATCTTCGCTTGTTTTAATCCTTTGCCGGAGGTTATTGAATGCATGGGTTGCTTCCTGAATATCT
This sequence comes from Candidatus Desulfaltia sp., assembly GCA_030656555.1. Lineage (GTDB taxonomy): Bacteria > Desulfobacterota > Desulfobacteria > Desulfobacterales > ETH-SRB1 > Desulfaltia. The sequence goes on from JAUSPN010000081.1 coordinate 25,253, forward strand.
GTTTCAAGTAAAGCAAGATCGGATCGCAAGGCTGAAACACGTTTTCCTGCATTGTTTAGAGCAATATCTGTTTCATTTAAGCTGTTGATAATGGCAACTTCTTTTTCGGTAAAGGTTTGCAGTGCGATCTCTTGTTTTTCCAGTTTGCGGTCGATATCTTTTGCCTTTTGTTTGGCTGTTTTGATTTTAGCGTCAACATTGCTCGGGGTCTCAACCGCTTTGTCGTAAACAATCCGAATATAACTCTTCTGATATCTAACATAACCGATCTGACTATTATGCTGGATTTTAAGCCAGTTATTATGATGCGTTAGAATTGTAACCTTTGACCCTTTTTTGAGTATCTTTACTGGAGGTTTATCGATTCCGGGTTCCGGTCGCACATTAAGCTTCGACACGGTTACAATGCCTGTTTCATTTGATTGAAAACCAACAGATAGAGCAGAATGCAAAAACACAATACTGCCGGCAACAATAAAAATTATAAAAACAGGCGATATAAAATGAGCATTTTTCACGCAGTTTATTCTTTTAAAAATTGTCTCAGAGAAATAAAACAGCCTAACCATCCAACAAGCATGCTGCACAATATTATTGCGCCGGACAGCCTGAGCGAAAAAAACCTGACGTGTAACAAATCAAAAGACAGGCTCTGTTCAACATTGATCGATATATATATATAAGCGGCAAATAATGCGGCAAGCCCGATGATTCCTCCAAGCGCACCCTGGATAACGGCTTCAATGTAAAAAGGGGTCTTGATAAATCGGTCGGTAGCTCCAATTAGACGCATTATTTCAATCTCTTCACGCCTTGAATATATTACAAGTCTGATAGTGTTGGCCACAATAAAGACAGCGGCCATGAAGAAAATACCGCTCATAGCATATCCTGTTAATCTGAACAGATCAAAGAGCTTAATAAATCGTCCGATCCATCTCCGGCCATATTCAACATCATCTATTTCAGGAAGTGCTTCAATCTGAACCGCCAGATTTTCAATCCTTTCACTGTTTGAAAACTGCTCTGTAAGACGAATTTCAAAGGCATCGGGAAGTGGATTCTCCTTAAATCCGTTAAGAAGGGAAGATTGTCGTTTCATCTGCTCTCTAAGTCGCTTCATGGCTTCCTCTTTTGATATGAATTCAGCCTCGGCAACTCCATAGAGCCCATGAATTTTGTTTTTTATATCAACAAGATTTGTTTCAACTATATCTGGTTTAAGGTATGCTATTATTTTTATCCCCTTTTTCCAGGAATTCATATAGTCGTTTGTGTTAAGAAAAAAAAGAACAAGAGTGCTGACTATAAGTACTGACAGAAATATTGTAATAATTGTGACTGCGCTCAGAAAGCTGTTGGTTCGGATATCCTGAAAGGCCCTTTTAAAAAAGAAAATCATTACTTCAAAACCTGACATCCATCTTTAAGATAGATTGCTCTGCAGCCTGTTTTGCGTATTAATTCCTGATCGTGGGTTGCAACAAGGATTGTGGCTCCTCGCGCGTGGAACTCTTTAAGAAGATCAAAAACAGCGCCTGCCGATTCCGGGTCAAGGCTGCCGGTTGGTTCATCGGCTAAGATTATCTTAGGCATCCCTACAACTGCTCTGGCCACTGCGATTCTTTGCTGTTCTCCGCCTGACAGGCTTTGAGGCATGGCATTAAACCTTTTTTCCATTCCTACCATTCTCAGCACGCTGTTTACTTTTTTCTGGACAAACTGCTTTTTTTTACCCATTGCCTCAAGCACTAAAGCAACATTATCAAATACTGTTTTCGTGGGTATCAGCTTGTAATCCTGGAATATTATCCCTAACTTTTGCCTTAAAAACGAAATCCGTTTGCGGGGAATTCTGGAAAGATTCATTCCGTCGATTAATATTTGACCCTCTGATACAGGTTCTCCAAGATAAAGGAGCTTCAGTAGAGTGGATTTGCCTGCCCCGCTGGGACCGGTGATAAAAAGGAATTCATTTTTGGATACATCGAGGTTTATATTGCTTAAAGCCTTTTTTGAGCCGTAATTCTTGTGGACATGGAACATTCGAATTATTGTGCTTTTCTCGTTTTTGTCGATCATTCCAAGCCGGCCTCAACCTCTTGCGCCCGGCCCATTGCCCAATACAGATAGGCTTTTGATATTTTGAAATCATATAATGCATTGTAATAATTAGTCATGGTTCTGGAAAGAAGCGTTTGCGCATCCAGGACATCTGTTGAAGTGTCCATCTGTTCTTTATAGCGTTCTTCGCTTATTCTAAAGTTCTCCCTGGCCTGTTCAATGGCTTGTTTTACAGCCATAATGTTTTGTTCGGATTCTTTGGTGTTAAGATATGCCTGTTTTACCTCAAGATGGATGTTGTCAATGATCTCGGCGAGTTGATATCGAGACTGTGCAAGAGCGCTTAGTTTTTCCTTTACGCCGTATCTGGTTTTGCCCCATTCCCAGAAATTCCATGAAGCTGTGGCTGTAATATCCCAACTTTCAGGATCGCTTATCCCCTCTCCGCCATCAGCATCAAAATCGGTCCCAATTTTATAATAATTACCCTCCAATGTTATTGATGGATAATAGTCTGTTTTCCCAATTTCTAATTCTTTTTGTGCGATTTCAACCTGCAGTTCTGCTGCGTTTATTTCCAGACGGTTTTTTTCAGCCATATCAAAGCAAAAATCGATTTTCTTTTCAAAAAAATAATAATCAACAATATCCGTGAGTTCGACAGGGGCATTAATTTGCCTGCGCAATAAAATATTAAATTTCGATTTTGCTGTTTCCATGTTGTTTTGAGCAACAATAAAATCCTGCCGGGCATTGGCCAGTTCAACCTGAGCTTTCAACAAATCGTTTAAAGGGGTCATTCCGACTTCATAGAAATCTTTTGCCACATCTTTGTGCGCTGAAATCTGCGTAACCGCTTCTCTTGCAATTGCCGCCAGCTTTTGCGCCTTTAATAGAGTAAAATATACTTTATTTGCTTCAAAGACAACCGCCTGGACGGCAGTCTTTTCATTAAGCCGCGCAACGGCAAGATCAATGGCCGCAACCTTATACTTGTTAACAAGGGAAAACCCTTTAAATACAGGCTGTGTGAATGTGCCGGTAAAAGTATACTTGTTTTTTGGATCCGTTACGCCGTTAGCAACCGTGGCTTCCTCTTCATAGTTACGCCTGTATTTATAGGTTGCGCCCAGGGTTGGAAGAAAATTGCTTCGTTGTTTCAACCTGGCTGAAGCTGCGGCGGTTACATCCTCTCTGGAGGACTTAAGCCCGAGATTAGCCTTTATTGCCTGCTTTATTGTCTGTTCAATGGTAAAGACCTCTTTAGCTTCATTATCTTCGGCAAGGCAGGGGAAAACCAGAAAACACCCGATAATTACAAAAACAAGTAAACATTTATGGCAAAAATCGTTAAAATACAATGTGTTGCCTATCTCTTTTTTTTTAGATTGACCAAAATTAATTTTCTATGATATTGATTTTTTGAGGTTAGGGAGTGCTGTTGCCAGTTTTCCTTACTCAAAGCCTCCACTGAATCCCATAAACAGGCTTCTTCCAATTCAGTGGAGGTTTTTTATCTTATATTTGTCATAAAATCAACAAATACTTAAAAAACAGGAATGGTTCAGCAACAAAATCATGAGGATACAGACCATGAAACAGGAACTCGTTGAAATGCTTTGTCGAAAATCTTTTAAATATAGCGACAGACCAACCTTTAAGCTTGTTTCAGGCAACATGAGTTGCTTTTATGTTAATTGCAAACCAACTATCCTGAGCCCAAGAGGCATGTTTTTAATCGGTCACCTTGTTTTTGATGCGATTAAAGATCTGAATGTTGCGGCAATCGGCGGGCTTACCTTCGGCGCTGATCCTATTGCTGTCGCAACCGCTTTTGCCTCTGAATTAAATCAAAAACCAATAAACGCCTTTTCAATACGAAAGACAAGGAAAGATCACGGAATTGTCAGATGGATCGAAGGGGATGTAAAACCCGGCGACAGAGTTGTAATAATAGATGATGTGGTTACAACAGGAGGCTCAACGATCAAGGCGGTTGAGCGGGCAAGGTCTGAAGGATTAGAGGTGGTTAAGGCTGTAATACTGGTTGACCGCCAGGAAGGGGGCATGGAAAATATTCGCAAACAGGTACGAGATGTTTCTGCAATTATTTCAAGGGATGAACTTGTAAGGCAGGCGGAAAAATTTAGAATATAAAACGTCGGTCTCGTATTGAGACCATGTTTCATATTAAAGCGGTTTATATGTTGCGCATGCGTCCTCTGTTTCCCATGCTGTTACACTTGTAACTTTTATGTCGTTGTTTTCTATTGTTCCTTGTAGTTTTTTTGCAATATAGAAGGCGATATTTTCAGAGGATGGATTGTTATCACGAAAAAAATCAAGTTCATTGAGGACACAGTGATCAAGCTTTGCTATAATTTCGGAAACTTGCTTCTTTATCTCTCCAAAATCAACTATAATTCCTGCGCTGTTTAAGCTTTTACTTCCCACACAAGCCTCAATTTTCCAGTTATGACCATGCATATTTTCACATTTTTTTGCTACCATCTTGAGCCGGTGGGCTGCTGCAAAATAGGTGATAACCTTTAACTCAAACATGTTTACCTTATATTGTAATGGTTTATGGTTCAGATGTTAAATGGTTCACGGTTCACGGTTCACAGTTTTTTCAGTGAACTATACAAGGATTGAAGCATTTTGGATATTGATTTCAACTCTTGAATTAATTCTTTCGCATCTAAATCAGAAAATATATTAACCCCTCGTGAAATATTAATCTGTGTTCTCATATCCGCAGCCGATCCTTGTGCAATCTGTTTTTTTCAACCATAAACCGATAACTGTAAACCGTGAACAGTTACTCTTTATGTTTATCTGGAAACTGTTGTGTTAGTGCTTTTGAATATATTTTTTAATTTTGTCGACAGCTTGCTTGATTCGAGTTTCGCAAATTCCTTGAGAAGCTCTTCCTGTTTCCCGGAAAGATTAGTTGGTGTATTAATGACAATTTGCATTATCTGGTCGCCGCGGCTGCCATTTCTGAGAGAGGGTATGCCAAGGCCTGAAAAGCGCAGTATATCACCAGGCTGTGTGCCTTTGGGGATTTCGAGTTTCTTTTCATGGTTTAATGTAGGCACCTTTATTTTATCTCCAAGCGTGGCTTGTATAAATGATATCGGTATCCGGCATATAACGTCCGTATTGTTGCGTTCGAAAAATTCATGGGGTTCTACACCAATAAAAACATAAAGATCTCCTGGAGGACCGCCGTAAAGCCCGGCCTCTCCTTCGCCGGTCAGACGAAGCCTGGAGCCTGAATCCACGCCTGCCGGTATTTTAACAGAAACCTTTTTGCTGACCATCACCTGTCCTGTCCCCTTGCAATTAGAGCATCGATGAGGTATGGACTGGCCGTGGCCGTGGCATGTCGGGCAGGTAGTCCTTACTGTAAAAAAACCCTGAGACCTGGAAACCTGGCCTGTGCCGCCACAAGGCCTGCAATTTTCCGGCTGTGTGCCCGGCTTGCAAGCATTGCCGTTACATGTAGAGCATACCTCCATCTTTTCAATGTTTATCTCCGTGTCTATCCCAAAGGCCGCTTCCATGAAGCTTAAGTTTAAATTATAACGAAGATCCGCCCCTCTCTGAACCCTTGTTCTGGAACCTGTTGTTCTGAATCCGAAAAAATCTTCAAAAATATCCCCAAAACTTGAAAAAATATCATCAAAACCACCGAACCCTGAAAAACCGGTTCCTTCAATGCCCTGGTGTCCATATTGATCATAAATATTACGCTTCTGTGGATCATGAAGCACCTCATAAGCTTCGGCAGCCTCTTTGAAGCTTTCTTCCGATGCTTTGTCGCCGGGGTTTCTGTCAGGATGGTATTTAAGGGCCATTTTGCGATAGGCAGCCTTTATTTCACTTGCAGAGGCATTGCGGTCTATGCCAAGAATTTCATAGTAATCACGTTTAGCAGTCATTTAGATTCCTGATATTATAAGCGTTCACGGAACGTTGAAATTAGAAAATGGAAATTGGAAATTTGGCCTTCATGTTTTTGTATTGTTCTCGTAAACTCGTTTCATCTCTTCCCAATTTCTACTTTCCAATTTCAAGTTTCAAGCCATGAACAGCTACCTGATGTTTTTACGGCTCTCATGTTGTCATAGCCTTTTTGATATGATAGATATATGTAACTTGAGTATTTAACTTAAAAACATAATACATAAGGCATACTTGTCAATGAAGAATGTAGAACTTCGCTTTATAAGGGAGATGTTTGACCAAATAGCGCCAAGGTATGATCTGTTAAACCGTCTTTTAAGCTGCAGGCAGGATGTTTACTGGAGAAGGATGATGGTGTCTGAAATAAAGGTCCCTGCCGGCGGCCTGTTGCTGGATGTGGCCTGTGGAACCGGCGATGTTGCCATTGAAATAATCCGGCAAAAAGGGTCTTCTGTAAAGGTTTGCGGAATCGATTTTTCAACATCCATGCTCATGCTTGCCAGAGACAAAATAAGAGATATGCATGACGGCTCAAATATTCATCTGCTTTCCGGAAACGCATTGAATCTTCCGTTTAAGGCAGAAACCTTTGACGCGCTTACAATTGCATTCGGCATCAGAAACATTGTTGACAAGTTGTCGGCTCTGCAGGTTTTTTATAGAACATTAACCACAGGCGGAATGGTTCTTGTGCTTGAACTGGCTTTTCCTGAAAAAGGATTGCTGCCGGCCTTTTACCATTTTTATTTTAGGAAAATTCTCCCTCTTATAGGAGCGTTGTTTTCAAAGAATCTAATAGCATATCAATACCTTCCCTGTTCTGTTGAAAGTTTTCCAGATCCTTATTCCTTTGCCGCAATAATGCGTAAAGCAGGGTTTCAAGATATCAGATGGAAAAAACTGGCGCTTGGAATTGCGGTATTATATGTTGGATATAAGAAAAAACCATAAAAAAAGCCCTGCATGTAAAGCAAAAACATGCGGGGCTTTTTTTAAAGATTTCTGTTTGTAATTATTTAGCCGGCAAAGGCTTTTTCAAAATTGGGTACAACCTGTTTTTTGCGGCTCATAACGCCGGCCAGCCAGACTTTTCCTCCAGCAGGAGCTACGCCAAATGCCTTTTCCACTACAGAAGGATCATCAGAAATAATCAGCATTTCAGTGCCTTCTTTTATGATATCTGTCAGCAGCAGAAAGACAGAGTGTCTGTTTCCTTCTGCTTTAAGAGCCTTGATATCTTCAACCAGAGCCGGTTTAACATCATCCAGAAGAGACAGGTCTACAACTTCAAGCTGACCAATCCCTACCTTCTTTCCGCTCATATTAAAGTCTTTATAATCGCGTAATACCAATTCTCTGACAGGAGTGCCTTCAATAGCAGATTTTACCTTGAACATCGCCATGCCAAGAGATTTTAAATCAGATTGACCGGCAATCTTTGCCAGAACTTCGCATGCCTCTTTATCCTTATCTGTACAAGTAACCGATTTGAAGATAACTGTATCGCTCAAGATTGCGCAAAGCATAATCCCAGCGATGTTTTTGGGAATTTCAACTCCAAAGAAATCATACATGGACTTTATCACCGTACAGGTACAACCAACCGGCCAGATCCATGCTTCAAGCGGATTAGGGGTGGTTACATCACCAAGCTTGTGATGATCCACGATTCCCACGATTTCAGCTTTCGCCAGATCGTCCAGGCTCTGAGCAAGGTCGGAATGATCAACAAGAATAACCTGCTTGCCGGCGCCGCTGCTTAATAGCTCGGGAGCGTTAACACCGAATTTCCCCAGAACAAACTTTGACTCAGGATTGAGCTCACCCTGTACCGCAGCTACAGACTTCACACCAAGCTTGTTTTTCAGATCAGCCAGAGCGATAGCGGCACACACAGAATCGCTGTCAGGATTTTTATGCCCGAAAATATAAACTGCCATATTAAACCTCCAAAAATTACAAAATTAATATTAACTTCACCTCTTGCCTGTTTTTTTATAAATTTTGTTATAGCTAGCAAAACACGCGGATTCTGTCAAGAAACAAAAGCGTAAACAAAGAACCTGCGCTCAATGAAGTTAGCAATTTAATGCATCCCCAACGATTGTATTCTGGATAGAGATTTCCATTTATTTAGTCAACGGATGGTCCTTGAACTTATTTTGGCTGTTCTTGTCTCCAGAGTGACAGGGAGCGCAGTCCATCTTTCCTTTGAGGATGGGGCTTTCTTTGTCTTTGTCATGGCAAGCACCGCAAGTTTTTCGTGAATCGCTCTTTCCAAACCCTGCGATGGTCTTACCCTGCATCTTGGCCTCAATAATTTCCCAGGTCTTGCTGGCCACATCGCTGGTCAAACGTGCGCAACGCTCTTGACGCTGATCGGATGCCGCAGAAAGGCCCGAGGAATAAGCCCACTTGCTCACGGACACGTGGCAGAGTACGGAATCGCTCTGGCTGGTGGGCAAATCTCCTTCAAATTTGACTGCCTTGCCCGTTGGCTTGTAGATAGGGAAAGCGGTGGTTTCGTACCAGCTGAACAGCTGGTCCACTAGAGGATCGCGTTCCTTCCTGCCCCAGAACAAAGACAAAGCCGAAACTGATCCCAGAAGCGCTCCGCAGATGGTTCCCCAGTCGGAGATACCGCTTTTTCCCACTTCCATCATAGTGAACGGGAACTCCGAATAGGGCTTGCCATATTTTTCGCCCATCAGTCCGATGATAGAATAGAAAGTGCCGAATGCGCATCCATAACCTTTGTAGGCATAGCCATGGTAAGCTACAGATGCAATCTCCTTGGTATCCAGCGTCTTGGGGGTCCAGGAAAAGGGTTTTTGTGCCAGTTTGAATGGTCCAGGGGGGGGTATCCTCAGCAAAACTTATGCCTGAACCGGCCATGGCAAGGGTTGTTCCGGCTAAAGAACCGCCCATTATTAACAACATTTTTCTCCTGCTAATTTTGTTCATAATGCTTTCTCCTTGTTTTTTGATATCTGGATTTTAAAATCATATAGAAAATATCCTTGTCGCCTGATCTTTTCGAAGCGCTTCGGAACATTTTCCCATTCGAGTGATGGTTTCATCAACACGTTCAGCCGTTTCCTCAATATAGGCTGTTAATGCAACACTGAACTGTCTTTCAACCTCATTAAGTTTGTTAAGAAAAAGAAGATAATTCGCGCGATTCTTATATGATGATCGAATGAGCGCATCATAGCTATCCCCTTCGGCACTAAACAGATGCTGATAATGACTCACTATCGTTTCAAGCCAGGCATTACACTGTTTTGCCGTACCATTCGGGACATTGGACATCTTAATTAGTTTGGCAAAATCAGGTTTACGGTTGCCGGCAAACGAAGTGTATGCTTCCTCGAGCGCCTGTCTTCGCATGATAAGATAGTTTTCAGTAAACGAGTTGCGGTCTTTGACGTATCTTTGGTAACGATACATGTGATAAACAAGGATGATCGGGATAAGGATCATCCATACAGTCATCTGCGGTTTTTCAAAGATGCTTTCCGAAACTGCATGAGCAAAACGCTTTTCATCTTCGAGAATCAGTATTTTTTTTGACTGTTGTAAATTCATCAATGTTCCTGTTTTTTAGCAAACGACGGGGGCGCGATTAAATACGCTCCCCCGTCGTGTTTTCATGCTAAGGAGACCTTGGCGGATAGGCCATTGTATTATTCATGTTGATGTTGGCTTCGGAGAATTCTTCCACCTCCGTATAGAAATACATGTTGGCGTTAATGCCCCTTTCATCGATGACCTGCATAATAGGCTTCAGCGCCGGTGTCTGTTCCAGCGCCGGGCCTATGTAAAACATAAACAGAGCGATCGCCAGGATACAGGCCAGAAGACCTGCGAGGCGTTTCACAACATCAGCTGTTTTTTCACTGATACGGGGCATAATAGTCATAGCAACACCGCATCTCTTCATGCTTATATCCTTGCCGTGATTTCAGGAAACACCAGGTAAAACATGATGTATGCCATTAACAGGGTCAAAATAAGGTTGAATGTTTGACCGCAAACATAGAGGATAAGCGGTTTGCCCCCGGCAAAATGATGCTTCAGTTCACGAAAGTTTGTTGCCAGTCCAATACTGACAAAGGCCAGGCAGAAAAACCAGCCTCTGAAGATTTTGGACATACCCCGAATAGCGCCATGATCCATAAGCGCATAGGACACATCCTTTCCCATACTTTGGTCTATCAGAGAGAAAAGGATCGAGGCAGCCATAAAACCGATAACGAATTTGGGGAATCTGTACCAGATTTCCATCTTGCTTACTTTTTCACCCGGCACACAATCTACCTTGGCGCACCAGTATACGGCCACAGCAAAGGCGATAACGCCGATAAGAACATTTTGAATCATTTTCACCGTCGCAGCAACATAAAGAGCTTTGTCGCTGAGAAAAGCCCCTGCGGCAGCCACTGCGCCGGTAGCATCAATTGTTCCGCCCATCCATGCGCCCCCAAGCACATGGGGCATGCCAACTGCCTTGATAAACGCCGGCATAAGAATCATCATGATAGAGGTAAAGACCAAAGACAGGCCGACAGCCAGCGTCAACTCCTCTTTCTTGGCCCGACAGGCCGCGGCAGTAGCAATCGCAGCCGAAACACCGCAAACCGACATGTCTGCGGAGATGGTTATGTTAAGAGTTTTTGATGGCATTTTGACGATTTTCTGGCCGAAAATGTAAGTACTAATCAATACAATGGGAGTAACTACCCATGCGACAAAAATGCCCGGCACCCCGATGGAGAGGATTTTTCCGAACAGAATTTCAGCACCCAGAATGACCAGGCCGGTTTTAATGTAATATTCGGTCTGAACGGCAGGCATCACCCATTTTGGCGTCCCGACGGTGTTGCTGATAATCAGGCCGAATAGAATTGCCCAGGCAGCGTAACCAATGCCCAAACTCTTCATGGTGGCATTCGTGCCAGCGGCAAAGGACAACACGGCAATAAGAAAAACAAACCCAAACCCGACCATGAATTTGATCGTGGGCTTGCCCATGCCCTTCATACCGATACCAAAGAAAATGGCCAGAAAGATACACAGCCCGATCAGATAAGGAATCTGGTTATACGGTTTGGCCCCGGCTTTTTTCTTAGCTTTGGATGCTTTTTCATGCGCAGCCCGCCACGCATCAATGGCTGTGACGGCCGCGGTGTTGAGGGTTTCATTGGTGAAATCGCCTGCAGCAGCCTCCGCTGATTTGGCCGCTTCCAGCGCAGCAGCTGCCTTGGCCTCGGCTGCTTCATACTTTGCCAGCGCTTTCTCTTTTATTGCTTCGGCATCTGACTTTCCCATCATAAAGGCGTCCAGAGGGTTGCTTTTCCAGCCATGCGGTTCTTTAGTGTACAGCGCGATTTTTTTGCCGGCCTCTGAACTGGTGGCCTTGAGCTTCTTCTTTGCATCAACCGCCTTGTGCCAGGCCACGGTTTTAAACGGCGCTCGGGCTGATTCAGCAGCCAGGATCCCATTTGCCTTGGCTATTTTCTGATGTAAATCAGCCGGCGCGTTGTTAATGTAAATAAAAAGTCCAAACAACAACATGGCAAAACCCAGCCAAATGGCCCACCAGTCTTCCTTTTTCCACATTTCCGACCATTCCCATTTGCCCACATTTTTAACAATTTCCTCTGCCATAAATTTTCCTCCTTTTTTTGTAATTAATTCTTCCGAACGGCCTGACCGCCATGAAAGCCGTAATAACCGGTAGTAAAAAAGTATCTATCTCATATTTAGATAGCAAATGGCGTGCCATCTCCGGTCAAATTGCACAAAGCTATGTTTTTACTGGTAATTTATGTTCTGATATTAGAGTGCTGTAGTACGAATGCCGCCATAAAGCGGCATAAAGCTTTCTATCTACTTTTGGCTACTTTTGGGCGTCCGTACTGAGAAAAAGGAGGGATGTCCAAGCATTACAAAGCCTTCTGCAACAGGAAGGTTGTTTTGTCAGAAAAAAAGAGCTGCTGCCATCTTGAGTTGGCAGTGTCGCCTGATAAAGGCGGCTTTTTTTCTTAAACCCGTGCTTTGCTTCAAGTTTATAACAACCTCTTATTTCCTGATTGTTTTTGCGATATCCTCATGATAATAAAAGGTTGTCTTTTACAAGCCGATAAAAATTTATTTACTGCTCTTGACCTGTATCTCTATGAAAAAACCAGCATTAAAAACCCAGTTTTATATGGGAACCGCTTGCATCCTTCTGCTGTTTTGCGGTGGTGTATCTACCTTTGAGTATTTATATCTAAAAAAGATGGTTGCCAATTCCATATACAAAGAAACCGAAATCTATCTGGCTGCTGCTGAGGCATCGCGCACTTATGTCAAAGATATTTTAAGGCCCAGCATGAAAAAAATGCTGCCTCCGAATCAATTTCATCTGCCTTCCATGTCCACATCCTTTGTAACACGAAATATTATGAGCAGAATTCAGGAACAATTCCCTGAATTCCAATATATAAGGGCTGCAAACAACCCGAGAAATCCTATCAATCAGTCGGACAGTTTCGAGCATAAGATGCTGCAATGGTTTACGGATAATAAAGACGAAGATCAATGGTCCGGAATTGTGAAGAAAAACAGCGAATCGTTTTATGCTCGATTAAAACCTATCTATGTAGAAAAAGGATGTCTTTATTGTCATGGAAAACCTGAGGATGCTCCTCAGGAACTAAAAAACATATATGGTACCAGCAGGGGATACGGTTATGTTGTTGGAGATATCGTGGCTGTTGAGTCTATATACATACCTGTGGATGTGGCCTTTGTTAGAATAAAGGAAAAAGTCTGGTGGGATTTCCTGTTGGTGGCATTTTCCTTTTTCGTCCTTTTCGGACTTATGTACATCCTCTTCAACAATACGGTTGTATCTCAGCTCAAGGGTTTATTAACTACTTTCAGAAACATTCCAGGCAAAGACGAACATCTTGCAAAAGATGCAAAGCCGGAATCTGCCGATGAGATGGGTCAGCTCAGAAAAGAGTTTGAGAATGTCGCAAGCCACTTAAAACAGATTCATGAGGAATTAAAGGATTCCGAAAAAAAATATCGTTCTCTTTTTGAGGCTTCTCAGGACACTATATTTATTTGTGATGTGGACACACGTATTATTGATATTAATGAGGCAGGGCTGAAGCTTTTCAAATTTGTTAGTCGAGCAGAGGTGCTTGCCGTTGAATCGTTTTATCAGCTTTTCTGGGATGCGCGCGATGCCTCTGCTCTTTTTGCAACCATTCAAAAAAAAGGTTTTGCCAGAGAACGAGAATATAACATGGTGGATCGTGACGGAAAACGGATGCATGTTATGATAACGGCCAACGTGCGCATTGATGACAACGGTATGCCATGCGGATTTGAAGGAACGCTTCGAGATGTTACAGAAAAAAGGAGGCTTGCAAGATACCTTGCACAAGCTGAAAAAATGTCGTCCATCGGGCAGCTTGCAGCAGGCGTGGCTCACGAAATCAATAATCCTCTGGGAGTGATAGAGTGTTATGCAAATCTTATTCGGAAAGAATCGCGACCAGATTCCCAGGCGATAAAAGATATTGAAATTATAAAAAAACATACCTTGCAATGCAAATCCGTGGTGGAAGATTTGCTGAACTTTGCTCGTGTTTCTGAGCCAAAGATGGTCCAGTCGGATATCAATGCATGCATAGAAGACATTTTGTCTGTTGTGGAACGACAAATGAATAAAGAGAATATCACTGTGCAGCGAAAATTCTCTCCTGATATTCCATTAATAACGATGGATGTTCAAAAGATGAAACAGGTATTTATGAATCTTATCATGAATGCGGGACAGGCTATAGAAAAAGACGGGGTAATTATTATTGTCACAGAATTTCAAAAAAAAGACAACCTTGTTGTCATTCATGTTGAAGATACCGGATGTGGTATAGCTAAAAAAGATATTGATCAAATATTTGATCCTTTCTTTACCACTAAGGAGGTAGGAAGCGGAACAGGTCTTGGGCTTTCGGTAAGCTACGGGATCATAGAACAGCATCGAGGACAAATACGTGTAAAGAACGCTCAAGGCAGGGGGAGCGTCTTTACAATCATTCTTCCTGCAACCGATACGGAAAATGGCAGCCGTTCACGGTTTGAAACTTGAAATCCGTAAACGCTTACCAAAACTTGAAGCTCCCCACCGCAAGAAGCGGGGAATGCGCTCGCTTTTGCGGTTCAAACAACTAAATTGTTACGAAAATGATATGATAATATCACATATTCTTGATTATAAGTGAGGCTAAACTATGACGGATACTATACTGATTATAGACGACGAAGTTGACCTTTTGCATGGCTTGCAGCGCACAATCGCCATGGAAATAAACTGTGACGTATTTGTGGCGAAAAACAGCTTCGAAGCTATTAAACTGCTCAAAGATAGAGATGTGGACGTAGTGCTTTCAGACGTCTGCATGCCTGAAATGGACGGCATTAGTTTTTTGAACACCATTAAAGAATATGATCCTCTTATAACCGTTATCATGATGACGGCTTACGGCACCATTGAAATGGCTGTCACGGCCATAAAGCACGGAGCGTATGATTTCATCCGGAAGCCCCTTGAGGAAGAAAGGCTGATTCATCTTTTAAAAAAAGGTTTGGAGAGGAATCGCCTGATGCGGGAAAACAATCGGCTTGCGGCTAAAATCTGTGAGAAGTCACCGTTTGAAAACATGGTGGGAAAAAGCGCTCCAATGCTAAAGGTTTTCCAAACCATCAAAATGCTTGCAAAAACAGATGTGACTGTTTTAATTCTTGGGGAGACAGGCACAGGAAAAGAATTGGCCGCTCATGCAATCCATGCTGTTAGCGACCGTTCTAACAAACAGATGGTAACCGTGAATTGCCCTGCTCTGCCTGAAACTATCCTGGAAAGCGAACTCTTTGGTTATCGCAAAGGCGCATTTACCGGCGCCTATAATGATAAAAAAGGCCTTTTTGATCAGGCCGACGGCGGCACCATATGTCTTGATGAAATAGGCGATCTTCCCTTTTCCGTGCAAACCAAACTGCTGAGGGTTTTGCAGACCAAGGAAATCAAGCCGCTTGGCGATAATAAGAGTCATACAGTGGATGTTAGAATCATTACGGCCACCAATCGGGATCTTCAAAAAAAAATAGCGGATCATTCTTTCCGGCAAGACCTTTATTATCGTCTTAATGTGGCATCCTTAACCATGCCTCCACTGCGGGATATAAGGGAGGACATCCCACTTCTTGTAAAACATTTTTTAAAAAAAACAGCATGCGAACTAAAGGTTCCGCCTAAAAAGATATCTCCGGAAGTCATGAATTACATCCTTGAAAAAGATTGGCCTGGCAACGTTCGCGAACTGGAAAACACCATCCAGGGTTGGACTGCTATAACGCAGGAAGACATGATTAGCGCGCAGGTAATTCCGGATATGGAAAGGGCAAAGAATAAAGGATCGCTGGATTTTGATATTGCCCGGCCATATAAAGGGATTAAAGAAAATGTTATCAAAGGATTCACCGTAAGTTATCTGCACCGTCTTCTGGAGCATACAGGCGGCAATATTACTCTGGCCGCACAGATCAGCGGGATCAAGCGCCAGTCTTTGCAGAAAATTATCAAGAGATACAAAATTTCTGTTGAAAGTTTTCGCTCTCCCAAAATGCCCGTTTAAGCGGGCAAATCATAATTTTTTACATTAGCACGATTAGATGCTCCGGAAGTGTTGCAAGGCTTTCGCTGAGAGGTAAAATAGGATTTAATTTAGTGTCTCAGCATAAATTTCTACAGGATGTTTAACAATAATTTTGCTTTGCGACCTGGAAAGCATGTCTGAAATCTGGATCATGCAGGCAGGACATCCTGTGGCAACTATTGAACACCCTGTGCTTAAGATGTTTGCTAATTTCCGTTTTCCAATTTGAGATGAAAGGGCATAGTGCTGCAAATTAAAGCTTCCGCCCGACCCGCAACATCTGTCTGCTTCGGGCATCTCCTGCAGACGGTATCGAGGGTTGGCCTTAATGAGCGCCCTGGGTTCGACCGACACCCCAAGAGACTTTGAAAGATGGCATGGGTCGTGATATGTTGCGACAATAGATTGGTTGCTATTGCTTTCTCTGGTTTTAATGCCGACTTTTGACACAAGGAATTGATTAATATCCATGGTTTTATCCGCCATTTTTTCGACCCTGTCCTTGAGATCGGACATCTCTTTGCAAAACATCATGGGCCACAGCTTTTTTATCGTATAAGCACAGGTAGCACATGATGTAACCAGATAATCAAACTCCTGTTTGTCAAATATTTCGAGATTTAAATTAACCAGGCGCTCAAAGGTATCTCTGTCACCTGAAGTCAGTGCCGGAGCACCGCAACATCCTTGACCTTCCGGTATAAAAAGGCCCACGCCATGATGATCCAAAACATCGCAAACAGCCTGAGCAACTCCTGGAAAAATTTTGTCTGTAAGACAGCCGACAAAAAATCCTGCTTTAATGCCTGAATGACCGGATTCTGTTCGCTGAACTGGCAGTAATCTGTGAAACGGTTTGTCAGCCAGAGGCATAAAATGACGGTTTCTCAGCAAAGGTGAGGCAAACCTTGCGCAAGATGTCCCAAGAAATTTGTCTGCAGGTTTAGTAAAAAGTCTCTGTGCCCATATAGACCATTCCAAAAAACGGTTAAATGTTTCAGGGCTGGCCAACACACCTCTTAATATCAGCTTTTGTACTGAAGAAAGACCCATAAAGGAGGTAAGGATCATACGGGATTTAATAAAGATTTCCAGAATGCTTACCCGGCTGGGGCAGTTTTCCGCACAGGAACCGCAAAAAAGACAACGGGTCAAACGCTTGTAAACACCTTTTGGGTCTTTGAACATTTCATGCGCAAGCCCGTCGAGAAGCGCCAGTTTTCCGCGAGCCACATCAGCTTCGCGTCCTGTTTCCGCAAAGACAGGGCATACTGCCTGGCACATCCCGCAACGCATGCAGATTTTGAGCTGGTTTTCAAGCTCCTTCATAAGCAGCGTAAGTTCTTTTATATCATGCATTTAATAAATTCCCTGCGATTGCCTTTGCAGTTCAAAAAGTTCGTGGTATTAATATGGTATAAATGATAACTATAACCGTGAACCTAACAACCACTTTGCCAGTCAACTACTCGACCGCTTGACTAAGTTTTTGTAGCCTATGATATGGATTTTGTAAATGAACAAAAAAAGAGAAAATCCACTTGTAAGTGTAATCATCCCGACTTTCAACCGTGGCTGGATACTTAAAGAGGCCATTGATTCGGTCTTGACCCAGCATTTTGAAGATTTTGAGCTGATTGTCATAGATGACGGTTCAACCGACAACACCCAATCTATCCTTAATTCATATAAAAATGATATTATAGCTTTCACTCAAAACAATAAAGGGGTAAGCGCTGCAAGAAACACGGGGATTGCTCTGTCGTCAGGCCGATTTATTGCCTTTCTTGACTCAGATGATCTCTGGATGCAAAACAAGCTGTCAACACAGGTTGATTTTTTTAATGAAAATCATGATGCCCTGATTTGCCAGACTGATGAGATATGGATTAGAAACAATGTAAGGGTCAATCCAAAAATGCGGCACAAGAAGTTGTCAGGAATGATTTTTGAACATTCTTTAGACCTTTGCATGGTAAGCCCTTCCGCTGTAATGATCAGGCGCAAACTCTTTGACGAAGTCGGCCTGTTTGATGAAGACCTGCCCGCATGCGAAGACTATGACCTGTGGCTCAGGATAAGCTGCAACTATCCTGTATACCTTATAGATATTCCTCTTATTATAAAGCGCGGCGGACATGGTGATCAGCTTTCAAGATTGCCGGTACTGGACAAATACCGGATTAAGGCGCTAAACAAAATAATTGCAAGCGGCCTGCTTTCAGAAGGGCAGCATAGGGCGGCCGTAAAAACCCTGAAAGAAAAATGTGAAATCTATGCTAACGGATGCCTTAAACGGGGACGCACAGATGAAGCCCTTTTTTACAAAACCATCTCATCTTCAGCCATCGGCATGTCTTCATAGACATGTTTGACAAGGTGCCCCAGTTCAGGGAAAATAAGAGCTTTGCAGGCAAGTTTACATGCTTTAAGGCTTCCCGGCATACAAAAGATAATAGTTCCTTTAACAACTCCGGCAGTAGCGCGGGATAAAAGGGCGGCCGAATCTATCTCTTCAAAGCTCAGCTGGGCAAAAAGAGGGCCGAAGGCCGTAAGCTCCTTATCAAACATTGGGCGCACAGCTTCAATGGTAACGTCTTTGCTGCTTATGCCTGTGCCGCCTGTAAGCAAAATAACATTAGGCTTGTAATCACTTATAATTTCAATGATGGTTTGCTCTATTGCTTTTGTGTCATCTGGAACAACGCGGTGAAACACCACCTCGTGCCCCTCCTTTTTAACCCGCCCGCTTATCCAAAGGCCGCTTTTATCATCCACGATTGTTCGGGTAGTTGAAACCGATATTATGCCTACCTTTACACTTTTTGGGGCCTTTTTTTTGTGTTCTTTTGTGCCCATAATATTACCTTATTACCTCAAATCTCAGCATGAAAGCTTTGCAATAGCCACCTGGTCTTTGCCGTCATGTTCGGCCAGTAAAACATTTACTGTTTCAGAAAGCCTTGTTTCAACAAATTTGCCGACATAATTTGCCTGAATCGGAAGTTCCCTGTATCCCCGATCAACAAGCACAGCCAGCTCAATACGGTCAGGCCTTCCAAAATCTACAATTGCATCCATTGCCGCCCTTATGGTCCGACCTGTAAACAGAACATCATCGATTAATATGACCTGCTTCCCATCTACGGAAAATGTTATATCTGTAGACTGAACTATGGGATTATGGCTAATTTTTGTCCAGTCGTCACGGTACATCGTAATATCCATATCACCTGTTGGAATTGAAACCCCTTCGATCTTATCAATTATGGCCTGAATACGCTTTGCAAGATAAACGCCGCGTGTGTGAATGCCGATCAGAGTGAGGTTCTCAACCCCTTTGTGCTTTTCAAGTATTTCATGGCTGATCCTTGTTATTATTCGATCTATATCTGCCGCATCCAAAATAATATCATACTGGTTCATTAATCCTCTCCGATTTTTTGAACCGCAAAAGCGAGCACATTCCACGCTGCTTGCGGCGGGGTTAGAAAGCGAATCCAAAAACAGCAAACTTCCTTACGGTCAAAGATTCCACGCTGCTTGCGGCGGGAAATCTTCAATAACCATGCAGTCTGCCTCAGACAGGCATGGAATCTTCAACTATAAGAAGGTTTACATTTTTTAGACTCAACATATTATGTATTTATATCATGAAACATGCCTTGATCAATATATATATCTTTGCATTTAAATGCCTGCCAAAAACGTGGCTGCAAACTGATTCGAATTGCCTTGATTTTGCATGACATTTTTGTTTATCATATTATTTTTTAGTAAGTCAATGTTGATGGCGTCGTAAAAAGTCCCATCTAAAGTAACATCATGGATTTTTTACAAAAACATCAAACTTTATAGCGAGACTCTTAACATGAAATATCCATGCAGCGGTGTAATACTGGCCGGCGGACTAAGCACCCGCTTTTCAGGACAAAACAAGGCTTTTATATCCATTAGCGGAAAGCGCATACTGGATCATATATATGAAGTTTTTAACAAACTGTTTGCAGAAATTATTCTGGTTACCAATGATCCGATTAAATATCTGGAATGGGATTTGAATATAGGTTCAGACCTTTTTTCCATTAGAAGCTCCTTGACAGGAATACATGCAGGCCTGTTTTATTCAACCAATCCTTATTCCTTTTTTATAGCATGTGATACCCCGTTTCTAAAAACAGAAATGGCCGAGACAATCGTAAACAGTATCGAACCTGGTGTGGACATTGTTTTACCTGAAACATCGGAAGGAATTCAGCCTCTTTGCGCTGTCTATTCAAAACAATGCCTGAAACATATTGAAACGCAACTATCCAAAAAGGAGCTTAAGATCCGGCAGTTTTTTAAAAAAGTTAGCGTAAAAAAACTTCCGGAAAATCTGCTGCAAAAAAACGATCCTGATTTGTTGTCGTTTTTTAATATTAACACTCCTGACGATCTCGCTAAAGCAGAAAAAATTATCCAAAATACTTTTAAATAAGAGGTGGCTATGAATCTAAACAATCTTATCGATGTTATAAAAAATCATCCTGATTACAGCAAGACAGGGATGATCCTTTGCCATAACGGAGTCGTGCGCGGCACATCGCGTGATGGCCGTCAAGTATCAGGGCTTAGAATTACGGTAGATCATGAAAAACTGCGTAAAGTGATAACAGAAAATAAAAAAAGAAAAGGTATTATAGAAATACTGATTGAAATCGCTGAAAACAAAGACCTGTCTGTCGGCGATGATGTTATGTTTCTGGTTGTTGCCGGCGATATACGCGACACTGTTATTGAGGTGCTGAAGAAAACTCTTGATGAAATTAAAACTACCGTCACTACAAAAACAGAGTTTTTTGTATAACTGTTTTAGCGAAGTGCCTTAAATTATTAAATGTGTTGCTGTTTTGCTGAAATTACAAATTGTGACTTGAAGCTCCCCTCCGCAAGCAGCGGGGAATGCGCTCGTTTTTGCGGTTCAAAGGTTTGGAGGTATAGAGTATGATGGAGGGAAAAGCACTGATTCCAATTGAACGAATTGAAAACGTTATTATCCAAATACGAGAGCATAAAGTTATTATTGATACGGACTTAGCTAAAATCTATGGTGTGACTACAAGAAAATTGAATCAAGCCATAAAGCGGAACATTGATCGATTCCCTCCTGATTTCTTGTTTCAACTGACTCAAAAAGAAAAAGAAGAGGTGATCACAATTTGTGACCACCTCGAAAATCTTAAATATTCCCCATACCTACCATTTGCTTTTACAGAACATGGCGCCATTATGGCAGCCTCGGTTTTAAATTCCGAGCGAGCTATTCATGTAAGTGTATATATTGTCAGAGCATTTGTAAAATTGCGGGAAATGGTATCAACTCATAAAGAACTCGCGCTCAAGCTTTTGGAACTGGAGCAACGATTAGAAAGTCATGATGAGCAGATTCAGGCTGTTTTTGAGGCGATCCAGCAACTTATGACACCGCCTGCGAAACCACGCAAGAAGATTGGGTTTGTGGTAAAGGAAAAGCAAGCTGCCTATGGCCGTAGAAGCATAAAACACAAAAAAGGCTAACCATGCTTGATAATGTAACAAAAAAGCAGGGGCAAGGCCACCCCACCCAAAAACCCTTACGCGGCTATTGCTGGTGAAAAAATCGCAAAGGAAAACCAATAGTTACTTCTTGACAATACAAACTGAGAAACGTTCCATAGAATCATAGAATCTTTCCAGAGGAACACCAAGGTAACATATGTTTTGCACAATAACGTAATGTGTGTTACTGTGCAAAACATACTTTAACATTAAGGGAAGTATCATGATGAAAGATTTAGTTAATCGTTTTAAAAGATATTTATCGGATACGCTTGGCATAACGGTCACATTCTCGAAACCGGCAAATATGGAATCGCTTCCTTTTTTTCTTCGGGATATTTATGATGTGTTCCAGATCAGGTTGTTGAATGAAGAATTTATTGTTTTGACCTCAAGAAACGACAGCGAGCTTACCCCTGCGACAATTCATAAACATATCGATATCGTGAGCCAACAGCTTAAAATCAAAGCTGTTTTTGTGCATTCCACCATTTCATCGTTTAACAGAAAACGGCTGATCGAGCACAAAGTTCCTTTTGTCATACCGGGGAACCAGATGTATCTCCCTGATTTGGGTATTGATTTGAGGAAATATTTTATTAAAAAAAGATCAAAAACAACTATTTTTGGACCATCCACTCAGGCTGTTATTCTTTATGCGCTTACAAAAAAAATGAATGAGCCTGTAACCCCAACGCAATTAGCAGAAGTGCTTGGGTATTCACGGATGGCGATGACCAGATCGCTTGATCAGATTGAATCCCTGGGGCTGGCTGAGGTATCGATCAAGGGCAGGAACAGATTGGTTTCTTTCGACAAAAACCGCAGGAATCTATGGGAAAAAGCGCTTCCTCACTTGAGATCGCCGGTAAAGGAAAGTGTGTGGCTGAAAACTATGATCGATGAGTTCCCAGTCTGTGAAGCCGGTCTGACAGCCTTGGCCTGCTATTCAATGTTGACTCCACCCCAAAAGCAGGTTTGCGCGGCTTCCGCGAAAGACTGGAAAGCCATAAAGCGTAAATATCCCCTTGAAATTATATCTTATCCGGATGAGGCAGGATATGAGCTGGAGGTCTGGAGCTACTCTCCGGGTTTATTTGCGAACGGTAAAATAGTTGATCCATTCTCTCTGTATCTGAGTTTAAGAGATATTAAGGATGAACGCGTTGAATCCGCCATGAAAAAGATGATGGAGGATTTTGAATGGTAAGGGGGCTTGATCTTTTCCGGGATTATTTCAAAGATTATACTGACAAATATATTCTGATTGGCGGAACTGCATGTGATTTAGCGATGGAAAATATGGGGCTTGATTTCAGAGCAACAAAAGATATGGATATTGTCTTAGTCTTAGAAGCCCTGGATGTTGAATTCGTAAATGCCTTTTGGACTTTTATTAAAGAAGGGCAATATAAAAACAGACAGAAAAGTACCGGCAAGAAGCTGTTTTATCGTTTTTACGATCCAGAGGAGGAAGCCTTTCCTTATATGATAGAATTGTTTTCTCGAAAACCAGATGTATTCGAATTGCCTTTCGAGAGTCATTTAACCCCGATTCCCATCGATGAGACTGTTTCCAGCTTATCGGCTATTTTGATGGACAACGATTACTATGATTTTATTAAAAACGGGCAAAAGGTCACAGATGATCTTTCGATAATATCGCAAGAATATCTGATTCCATTGAAATCAAGGGCCTGGTTGGATTTATGTAAGATCAAAAGTTCGGGTGAGACTATCGACAGTAAAGATATAAAGAAACACAAAAACGATGTTTTCAGGCTTTATCAAATCTTGTCTCTGGACACAGATATTGCATTGCCTCAATCCATAGCAGATGACATGCGGATGTTTTTGGATAAGGTATCTGATGAGCCGCCTGATTTGAAAAATCTTGGAATACGCAATACATCGCTGGCAGAGATAATCGGTAATCTTAAAAAGATATATAAGCTTTGATGACGGAGAAAGTGGATTGTCGTCATTATTGATAGGTAGGCGTGACAGCGGAAGAGGTGAAGGAGGACTTCGACTTCGAGGAAACAATGCGCGCGATACAGAACACAAATGATGTCAGGGGTAAACAAAAAAAATCCTCGACAAATTAGACAAATACTGAACTCTACATCTATTGGCGGTGAAAAAATCGCAAAAGAAAACAAATATTTACTTCTTGACGATATAAACTTATAAACTGAGGAGCGGCCCATAGATTCCATTTGTATCTTATTCAAAGATGATAACAAAGGATATATATGAACACCGATTTATCATTTATTACAAACGAAGAAAATCAAACCCTTAAAGAGCGGTTTGAAGTCCTTATTAAAGACACTTCATTCTTTGACTGCCTTGCAGGTTACTTCTATTCCAGCGGATTTCACGCTAT
The DNA here is from genome assembly GCA_030656555.1 of Candidatus Desulfaltia sp. Lineage (GTDB taxonomy): Bacteria > Desulfobacterota > Desulfobacteria > Desulfobacterales > ETH-SRB1 > Desulfaltia. Next base: position 48,977 of record JAUSPN010000081.1, read on the forward strand.
CTATCACTCTTTGGAACACACGGAAAAGATAAGAATTC
>JAUSPN010000074.1 GCA_030656555.1 Candidatus Desulfaltia sp.
GTCTTTTACTTTAGCGATTCTGCATTCTTCAGGATCTATTGCATTGATAAGGATCTTGCAGCTCATAATAATATTTGTTTTTTCTCCCTTAAAAATAAAATATATTTTTTTGACAGGATTTACAGGATTAAAAGATCAAGACTTATCCTGTCAGAATCTTTATTCTTTTTGTAATAATTTGCTTTTATTAAATATAAAATTGTCCTATGCAAGTCAAACGATTTCTCTGTTCATCCCATTGAACCGACGCGAGGTCTGCATGATCTTGGACATTTTTATATTTCTTTTCTAACACATTAGTCATTCTGTGCTTCTTTTAATTCTTTGATATAAAATTTTTTGATATATTCTTTTACCATTCTTCTTGAGGAAAACCTCGCTGCATTACTTTTAATGGAGCCCTTCATTACTCTGGCCCAGTCGTTAGGGATTCCATCATCTGAGAACTTGTAATAACATGGTATTACTTCTTCTTCCAGAATCCGGTAAATTGACTCGGCATCAGCTTTGTCCGTATTCTTCTCCGATTCTTCATGAGCAAAAGTCCAGCCGTTTTTCCCATCATAACCTTCTATCCACCAGCCGTCCATTATACTTAAGTGAGGAACACCGTTTAAAGCCGCCTTCATACCGCTGGTTCCGCAAGCCTCCATAGGTGGCAGGGGGTTGTTCAACCAGACATCAACGCCGTGAACCATATATTGGGCAAATTGTTCTTCATAGTCTTCAATAAAAGCAATTCTCCCGCACAGACCAGGATCACGCGCAAAATTATATATCTTTTGAAGTATTCTTTTCCCTGGGTCATCTGCCGGATGAGCTTTGCCGGCAAATATTATCTGGATTGGTCGCCACCTGTCATTTATGAGCTTTTTCAATCTTTCCAGATCATAAAAAATCAGATCAGCACGCTTATAAGTCGCAAATCTGCGGGCAAAACCAATTGTCAATACCGATGGATCAAGCAGCGTGCCCATGCCTAAAATATTTGAAGTACTTACTCGACTGTTTACCCAGCGTTGACGAGCTCTTTCTCTTATGGTGTTGATTAACTTTACCTTTAACCAGAAGTGGGTTTTCCACAACTCATCGTCTGGGATTTCGTCGATCAATTCCCAGATTAGAGGATTATCAACATCATCTACCCAGTCAGGTCCCAAATATTTGTTGAAAAGAAGCTTCATTTTGGGTTCGATCCAGGTGGGGATATGTATACCGTTAGTAATATAGTCAATTGGAACCTCGTTTTCAGCCAGGTCCGGCCAGAGACTATGCCACATCTTTCGGGCAACTTCCCCATGTTTTTTACTGACCCCATTACGAAATCCAGACATCCTTAAAGCAAAGGCCGTCATGTTAAAGCCTGCATTAGGATTTTCAGGATGAACACCAAGCTTAAGGAATGAGTCGCGATCAAGTCCAAGGGAAGGCCAGTACGAATTAAAGTATTTTTCGATCATTTGAAAGGGAAATATGTCATGCCCAGCAATAACTGGTGTATGAGTGGTGAAAACAGTAGTTTTTTTAATATATTGAGATGCTTCGCTATAATTCATTCCTTCTTGAACTTTATCCCTTATCTTTTCTAACAGAGCAAAGGCGGCATGTCCTTCATTTAGATGCAATATTGAATGTTTAATGCCAAGTTTTTCTAAAACCTCTGATCCTCCAATACCAAGTACTATTTCCTGCCGCAGCCGTTGTTCGATATCACCACTATAAAGACGTGCTGATATCCCACGGTTCCATGGATCATTGATCTCAATATCTGTATCCATCAGATAGAGAGATACCATACCTACAGCTATTTTCCATACAGCAACATGAATAGGCGGCTCAATTAAAGGCACTTTAACTATAAGCTGATTTCCATTTTTATCCAGTACTCTGAAAATTGATGCAGTATCCCTGTCAAGTAATTGTTTTATATTATCCTGCCAGCCGTCTTCACGGATTTGTTGTTTTAGATAGCCATCAGGGTACATGAAACCCACAGCTATCAGAGGAATCCTTAAGTCGCTGCATTCCTTTATAAAGTCTCCGGCTAAAAATCCTAATCCGCCGGCATAAAAAGGCAGGGAATGATGAAGACCATACTCCGCTGAAAAATATGCAATCGAGTCAATCTTTTTTTCATTTATTCCCTCAAGCAGCAAACATTTATTGTCTTCTTTGATTTCTTTATGAAATCTTGAAAGAACTATGTCATAGTGTCGCAGATAATTTTTATCTGAGGCCGCTGATTCAAAAGCTTTTTTGGGAAGCTCTTTAAGAACCTCGACAGGATTGTGACGGCTTTCTTTCCACACCTGCCGGTCAAGCATTTTGAAAAGCATCCTTGCACCGGGATGCCAGCTCCACCAAAGGTTTGAAGCCAGTTTTTCCAAGCCTGATAAACGTTCAGGAAGATATGGGATTTCTTTTATATCCATTTGGTATGCCTCCAATTTTTGCAAATATTGCTGCATCAAGATCTCGGCACATCTCTTCGCAAAAAATCGCTCAACTTAGGTAATAATTTGATTTTCAAATAAATATGAAGTATGAATTATAGCAAAAATTTCTATTTAATATCTATACTGTTTTTCTTAATTCTACAATAAAAAAGAAAAATCCATATATGAACGGATACAGGGAGTATATCAGAGTGGGCGGGAAGCGCATGGAAATAGCCTGGCTGGGCCCTGCGCCAAAGGATGCGCCGACGCTTATTTTTTTGCATGAGGGCCTGGGTTGTGTTAACATGTGGCATGACTTTCCGGCCGAACTGTCAAAGACCACCGGATGTGGAGCACTGGTATACAGTCGACTCGGTTACGGGCGGTCTGATCCTTGCTTTCTACCTCGCTCCATTCGCTATGTACATGATGAAGGGTTGAAAGTTTTGCCGGAATTGATTAAAACCACCGGTATTCGCAATTGCATTTTAATTGGGCACTCTGATGGCGGTTCAATCGCTATTGTCTATTCCGGCGGCACACCGGCGAGCCCCTTGCAAGGGTTAATTACTGAGGCGGCGCATGTGTTTTGCGAAGAAATAACTATACGTTCGATCCAACATGCCAGGAAGTCCTATCAAAAGGGTGGTTTGCGTCAAAAGCTGGAAAAACATCATGGAGCCAACACGGACTGTGCTTTTTGGGGATGGAACAATACATGGCTGCATCCGGATTTTGTCAACTGGAATATAGAGGAGTATCTGCCGGCAATCAAAAAACCGATGCTTGTTATTCAGGGAGAAAATGACCAATATGGAACTTTGGCGCAGGTAGATGCAATAGCTCGCCAGGCCGGAGCAGGAGCAGAGGTAATCGTGCTTCCGGATTGCGGGCATTCGCCGCACAACGAACAGAAAGCCGCCATATTAAAGGCGATGGCAGATTTTATATCATCTGTCTTTAAATAAATTACTTAGACCGCTTGAACTGCAAAAGCGAGCGCATTCCCAGCAGATTGTTGGGTTTTGCCTATAAAAACAAAAAAGGACATATAATGCTAGTAAAAGAAATACTTAATTCAGTTAGCCCGACTTTGAGCTTTGAATTCTTTCCTCCTAAAACAAAGGTTGGCTTTGACAATCTTTTTCAGGCTGTTTCAAATTTAATGCAGCTTAAACCTTCTTACGCAAGCGTTACTTACGGGGCCGGCGGATCAACACGTGATTATACAACCAAGCTGGTTGCCGGGATTCAGAAAAAGATGGATTTAACCGTGGTTTCTCATCTAACATGTGTGGGCTCGACAAAAGATGAGATAATGTCGATTCTTGAAAAAAATGCTGAAAACGGTATTGAAAACATCCTCGCACTTCGAGGAGATATTCCAAAAGGTGAGACTGTCTGGAAACGTCCTGAGAATGGTTTTGATTATGCCGCAGATCTTGTATCGTTTATAAAAAAGCATTATCCGAACATTTGTATCGGTGTTGCTGGTTTTCCGGAGGGCCATCCATTAACTCCAAACAGGCTTAAGGAGATGGAATATCTTAAAGCGAAAGTCGATGCAGGAGCCGACTATATAGTTACTCAGCTGTTTTTTGACAATCGGGACTTCTATGATTTTTGTGAGCGATGTGAATTGGCCGGCATTCATATCCCTGTTATTGCAGGTATTATGCCCATAACAACCCGCAAGGGAATGGTTCGTATGGCACAAATGGCAGAAGGCGCCCGTTTTCCTGCGGGTCTTTTAAGATCTGTTGCACGGGCCAAAAATGATGAATATTTTGAAGAAGTGGGTATTCGCTGGGCAGCAGAGCAGATGCGTAATCTTGTATCCAATGATGTTCGGGGGATTCACCTGTATACTCTTAACAGTTCCCAAGCAATTTTTAAAATCTTTAAATCACTCGGTGTCAAAGATGCCTCGCAGTTTTAAAATCAAAGTCAGGGCAAGGCTTAAATGTTTTTGGGATCAGACAATAAATTCGCAATCTGAATCCTTTTCAGGATCATAGTAAGTTATTTTCGTATTGTAGTTGTCAAGATTGATAAATGCTTTTGCTCTGGATTGATTGTCGGTCCATGTGAGTATCAGCCGGTTTTCCGGGGAATCTTCAATTTTAAAGCTGCCGTTAAAGGCCGGATATGTATTCCGGAATTTCATTAGTTTAAGCAGTCTTTGCACTACCGGTTTCTGGATTTCTATATTGATTTCATCCAAACTGTAGTTGTGTCGATTGATATTTCGTCCCAGACGAGTCTGCTCTACAAGTTTTATATCGTTTTCTCCGGCAAGCAGGCCAACATAATATACTTGGGGAATGCCTGGTGCAAAGAACTGAATTGTACGAGCAGCCATATAAGCGTTTTCATTACACTCCAGAGCAGAAAAATAGGTGCAATTCACCTGAAAAATATCCGGGTTTTGATATTCATGCCCAGGGTAAATACGTTTTACATTTGAACCCTTTTCGTACAAGCCGTTAATTGTTCGATCTATTTCCTCCTTACTCATCAGGTCTGCCACATCAACAACGCCAATACCATCATGGGTATCTAAAGTTGTAACTTGTTTCCTGGGACAGATATTAAGCCAGTGAATCAGTCTTTTGTTGGTGTGGTGATAAAGGGTATGCAGCACCAGCAAAGGCAGAGAAAAATCGTATGTCCAGTACCCCTTTTCAGCTATTTTTAACTGGTAAGAATAATGCTCGTGTACTTCAGGCAGTATTTCAGTATCAAAGGCTGTAGTGAACCCGTTAAGCCATTCAAGGAATTTCCAGACATCCGGTTCTAAAAAGAAACAGTTTGTTCCAATTTTAGTGGTTGTGTATGCAAATGCATCCATTCTGATAAGCTTGGCATTTGTTCGCGAAAGCCTGAGCAAAAATTTCCGAAAAATTTCCCGGGTTTTGGAAGACAGCCAATTCAGATCAATCTGTTGATAATCAAATGTACACCATATTTTTTCTCTTGACCCGTCCGGTCGTTCGATTACTGTGAAAGGATCCCTGGGCTTACGTGTGTAAACCTTAGCAAGATCTTCTTTGCTTATCTCTCCATCAGGACTTAGATTTTTAAGGCTTATAAACATGTCAGCGTATTCGGAATCATCGCCGTTTTCAATATAGTCTTGAAAAAAAACAGACTGCTTGGAAATATGATTTACAATAAAATCTATAATCAAATCAAAATCATTGCCTATTTTCTCTATGTCCTCCCATGTGCCGAAATTAGGATCTACTTTGTCATAGGTCAAAGGTGCAAATCCTCGATCCGCCGAAGAAGGATAAAACGGAAGAATATGAACACCACCGATCGCTTCTTTCAGATATTTCCGCAAAACATAATGCAGTTCAGGCAGATTATGGCCCAGACTGTCAGGGTAGGTAATAAGCTGGACTTTATTTTGAATCGTCATAAGATATCACCTTTTGCCTTTTGAATAAAATTGTAGTGTTTTATAGCCTCTATGATTCCACCAGCATATTTTTGTTTTGCAAAATAGATATTTTCCCCGTGTTGGAGTTTTTCAAGCTCTTTGCTGTAGTTGCCTACTACCACTCCAAGTGGCTCGCCGCGAAGCATTTCTTCGTCATTTCCGGAATCTCCGCAAACAAGGATATTTTTCAGAAAAATTTCCCATTTGTAGCTGAGATACCGCATTGCTTTGCCTTTAGATGCTCGATAAGGAAGAATATCAAGGTATTTCTGGTGGGAGTAAATAAGGTTGTATCGACATCCATGTTTCAGCAATAAATTATGGATCATGGCCAGCCGGTCCTTTCCAGGCCTCATAAAATAGCTGATTTTAAACCGCCGCTGCGTTATTTCTTCCTGGTATTCTATGAAATCGACATCTTTTAACAACTCAACGATTTTTTTGCGATTCCATTTGCTTGATATATGTGCATCCCATCCTTGACTGTAGTGTAGATCTTTTCCGTAATAAATTTCCGAGCCTACTGATGATATAATTATATCCGGCGCATTTACGTTATGCTGTTTTAAATATTCAACAGCAGAAGCAACTGTTCTGCCGGTAGCAACACAAAATCCAATGGTATCAAGATTGTTGGTCAGCAACGCAAGCAAGTCGTTAAGATTTTCGTTTTCCTGATCCCCAATCAGAGTGTTATCGATATCTGTTATAATAAAATAATTTAGTCTTGCGAGACGTTTTCCAATGGAATCGGACGGAACAGCAATGCCTATTTCCGATTTGGTGAATTCTTTAACAAGTTTTTTAACCTCTTTTATATACTTTTTGGCATGTTTTTCCCATAAGTAGTGTTTGCGGACGTTTATAATGCCATTTTTTGAAAATTTCTCCCACGTGTCGTGATCTGTAATTATTGTTTTAAGAGCTGCGGCTATTTTTTTTGTATTGGTCGGATCCACAAGAATGCCGTTACAACAGTTGTGTATGATATCTTTAGAACCGCCGTCACTGGTCGCCACAACCGGAAGACCAGTTGCTGAAGCTTCGAGCAATGTTAATCCAAAAGGCTCGGTCAACGCCGGATTTATAAAAACCCCATTTTTCTCAGCGGCAATACGATATAATTCAGGAACCTCATACTCAAAATCATGTTTTTTAGGAATAGCCATCTTTCCGTAAAGATCGTACTTGTCCATAAGCAAAAGCATTTTGGTTAAAACGTTTCTTTCATTTTCTTCCTTATCGGTAATATCTTTTCGAATTCCGGCAAATACCGCAAGATTAGACATGGCCTGCAATTCAAGATCCTCCCCGTAAGCTTTGACCAGGCCTGAGATATTCTTGCGTTCATCAGGACGGCACAGCGTCAATATTAAGGGCTTGTCAGGATGGGTAAAAAAGCGGTTCAATTCTTTAAGCATCGCGGCCCGCGCATAGGTTTGAACTTCATCTTTTTCAGTTTCAGGAAGCATATCATGATAATAAGGGTAAAATTTTTCCAGATCCAGCCCCGGTGATATTACACGGTATGCCGGCAAATTTTTATTCTCATACATCCCGTATTGCTTTTCAACTTCCTGGCTGGTACTGGTTATTATAAGGTCTGCATTTTTTAGAATCTCTTCTTCAATATGGATTCGATGGTCAATTTTATATTTTTTAATAATCTCCGATTGCTTCAAGCCGTCATTAAGAAGTTTTTCCCTTTTGGGCCGGCCCAGTGAATGCCCTGTAAATATTAAGGGAATGCCAAATATTTTTGAAAGCTGCATACCTACATATCCGGCATCTGCGTAATGACCGTGGACAATGTCGGGTATCGAATTTTCACGTTTAATAAACTTAATGGTTTTGTCAACATATTCATCCAGATGGGGCCAGAGCCTCTCTTTCCTGATATATTTCCTGCCGCCGCACTGGATTCTCACGATATGAAATTTATCGCTTACTTTTTCGATTGGCATGGAGTAGTCTTCCGACACTGTTTTATCCACAATTAAACGTGTAAAAAGGTCGATACGTTCTACATCGCTATGATTGCTAAGCGCCTTGCCCAGTTCAACCACATAATTGGTCTGGCCGCCTGTATCGGCGTCACATCCCAGTTCCATGTTTTCCGAACGAATGAGGCCGTGAATGCTGAACATTTGAATATATAATTTATGTTTTTTCATTCTGCTTACCTTATTATACCGGCAATAATTTTCTTGTAAAAATTTGGGTCAGTTGGAACTGCTCCCTCAATTTCACAGATACGCGCGGCAAATTCCGAGGCCGTTTCCAGGATTTGTTCCAATGGCCACTTATTAATATATCCTATTGAAAGTATTGATGTATAAGCATCTCCCGCGCCTACAGTATCGGCAGCATTATTTAGTTTTCCCGTCTTTTTTTTTAAATGTTTATCTAATGTAAACAGTTCACTTCCATTTTTTCCTTTTGTAAGGGATAGCATTTCAAGGCGATATTTAATCATGAGATGTTCGATAAATGAACGGCTGCTTTTTTTAAAAGCAAAGATTTGCTTTAAGATTTCAAGTTCTTCATCATTTAGTTTTAGCAGATCACACTGCCTGAGTGATGCTACAATAACTTGCTCTGTAAAGCAATGGGGCCTGAGATTAATGTCGTAAAGGCATTTTGTTACAGGGGCCCTTTGAGAAAGAATCCGCTGTATAGTTTTGAAACCATATTCGCTTCTCTGGGCAAGGGTTCCAAAATAGATAAGCTCGGTGTCTGCATTGAGTAGTGATGCGATTGATGTGTTGAACTCAATATAATCATAGGCAACGTCTGGCAGGATGTTAAATGCAGGAACACCTTTGCCGTTAAGCTCTATGAGTACTTTTCCTGTACTATGCCTGTTGTCCGTCTGAATATTTTTAATTGGCAAATCGTGTTGTTGCAGAAAACTTATTATCTCCCTGCCCTCAAGGTCGTTTCCAACTCTTGAAATGAGACAGATCGGCGTCCCGAAATTTTTGACATGAAAGGCAAAGTTGAAAGGGGCGCCTCCCAACCGTTTGTATTCTGGGAATATATCGTAAAGTATTTCACCGATGGCAAATATCATCAGTTTTAGCTCCAATTTTCATGAAAGCAATTTGAGAATAAAACCGTGCGCTATCAAGCCTGTCTAATTCGGGTTATTCCTTCAGATCGATAATCTCGGTATTCAGAGAGTTTCTATGAATGTGCAGCAATGCTGCAGTGCCCATACAAGCCGACTTCGGCAGAGTCGCGCTTCCGGGATTTAAAAAAAGCACCCCCTTTTGGTTGACTACGGAAGGCTTGTGGGTATGACCGCTTATAACAACGTTAAAACCGGCGGCTACAGGATCTATATCAAGCAGATATAGTTGGTGAAGTACATACACCAAGACTTCGCCGATTTTGACTACATCTGTCTCAGCCAGATCTGAAGTCCATGTTCCTTTGTCCATGTTTCCTCGAACTGCAACAACAGGCGCGATTGACTGCAAAGAAGAAAGCAGCTCAGGTTTATCAATGTCTCCTGCATGAATTATCAGATCCGTATCTGTAAAGAGTTTGATCGCAGATGAATGCAGAAAACCGTGAGTGTCGGAAATAACGCCGACAAGATAGTTGCTCTTGTTTGGTAGTTTAATTGACATGATAGTTATATTGTAAGCGTTTACAAGTTCAAAAGTTCACCGTTCAGGGTTTAGGTTTTGAGTAAACGCTGAACCCGTGAACGGTTTTTTTATAATAGTCGATATCTTAAATATGTAAATCTTTTTTGTGTTTTATCGTTAGTTACTCCGATAGCTAGAGCTTTGCCTGTGCCAACCATTACAACCAGATTTATACCACGGGTTACTGCGGTATAAATGAGATTGCGCTGCAAGAGGATATAATGCTGTGTGAGGATAGGGATTACTACAGCCGGATATTCAGAGCCCTGTGACTTATGAATTGAAACAGCATAAGCTAAAATAATTTCATCAAGATCTGTAAAGCTGTATGTCACCTTTCGGCCGTCAAAGGATATAATTACTTCCCTGTCTATAGTGGAGATGCTGATTATTTTGCCGATATCCCCGTTAAAAACATCCTTTTCATAGTTGTTTTTAATCTGCATTACCTTGTCGTTAACTTTAAAGTTCCTGTTGCCGCTTATTACCGTATCTTTGCCTGGATTTAGAGCTGTTTGCAATTTTGCATTGAGATTTTCGGCTCCTATAACGCCTTTATGCATAGGTGTTAAAACCTGAATGTCTTCAATTGGATTAAAACCGAACCGGCGGGGGATACGTTCCTTGACAAGCTCGACAATAATTTCAAGGACCTTTTCAGGATCTTCCTGTTGGATAAAATAAAAATCTTTCATTGATGCAGATGAATCTTGCGCCCTGATATCCGGAACAATTCCTCTATTGATTCTGTGAGCATTAATGATAATCCGGCTTTCCCTGGCCTGGCGGAAAATTTCGTTAAGTTCTATAACCGGCATTATGCCTGATTTAATAATATCGCTTAAAACATTTCCTGGTCCTACAGAAGGAAGCTGGTTAACATCGCCAACAAGGATAAATGTGGCGCCAGTGGGAATTGCCTTTAAAAGATGGTGCATCAAAATTGTGTCTATCATTGAGGCTTCATCAACAATCAGCAAGTCGCAATTTAATGGATTCTTTTCGTTTTTTTGAAAGCCTCCTTTCTGAACGCTGAACTTAAGCATCCTGTGGATAGTAGCAGCGTTATGACCCGTAGTTTCGCTCATTTGTTTTGCCGCTCTGCCAGTAGGGGCAGCCAGCATTATTTTTGTTTTAAGCCCGGCAAAAATCTTTATCACAGCATTGATAATTGTGGTTTTGCCTGTGCCGGGTCCGCCTGTGATAACAACTGCCTTGTTTTGAAGAGATGCCCTTATTGCCGCTTCCTGATTTTTTGCCGGAATAATATCCAGTTGTTTTTGTACCCATTTTAAGGCTTGATCTGCTTTAATATTGCGAATTGATTTAGGCGAACATACAAGCCTTTTAAGCAAAAAAGCGATTCTGGTTTCGCAAAAGTGGAACTTAGACAGGTAAACAGCTTTATTGTATGCCTTGAATTCTTCAATAGAGTCGTCAATGTCCTCAATAATTATTTTTCCTTCATCTGCCACAGTGTCAATAGCATCTGAGACTGTTTTCCTGTTAACTTGAAGTATATTGACGCACTCAATTACAAGTAATTCATAAGGGTAAAAAACATGTCCCTTGTCTGCGAGATGGTTTAGCACATAAAGAATACCTGCTTTGATCCGTAATTCAGAATCTTTGAGAAATCCGAGTTTTTCCGCAATACTGTCCGCTATAGTAAAACCTATGCCAAAAATATCGGTTGCAAGGCAGTATGGGTTTTCTTGCACAATCTCTATTGATCTGTTTCCGTATTGTTTGAAGATTTTTACTCCGTAGCCTGTGCTGACCCCGTAGGTTTGTAGAAAAAGCATTACATCCCGGATATCTTTATGCTCATCCCAGGATGTTTTGATCATAGCAATACGTTTTTCCCCGATACCATCTACATCGGCAAGTTTCTCAATTTCATTTTCAATAATATCCAGAGTTTTTATGCCGAACTTTTTTACGATGCGGCCGGCCATGACCGGCCCGAGACCTTTAATGAGACCTGAGCCCAAATAGTTTTTAATCCCACAAACGGTCGCGGGAACAACCGTCTTATAATCAATTACCCTGAACTGCCTGCCGTATTTGGGATGATCTGCCCATTCTCCTTTCATTTTGAGGATTATACCCGGCACAGGAGACGTCAGATTACCGACTACGGTCACCGGTTCCGGCTGTCCTTCCACCTTTACCTTTGCAATGGTAAAACCGCTTTCTTTATCCGAATATGTAATTTTTTCAATCTGGCCCTGAAGATCAGTAAGCATCGGCATTCTATTTTTTTGTTTTACCGAGTTTAATTGCGCAAAACTCTCCGCACATCGTACAACCCTCATCATCGGCGCTTTCACTTTTTTCAAGAAAAGCCTCGGTTTTTTCAGGATCAATGGATAACTTTATCTGTCCTGCCCAGTCAAAGTTATCTCTATACTTTGCCATAAGCAGATCTTTTTCAAGCGCGCCGTGAACCCCTTTGGCAATATCTGCAATATGGGCGGCAATTCTGGATGCTATAATGCCTTCCTTTACATCTTCTATGGTCGGAAGTCTCAGGTGTTCCGAGGGAGTAACATAACACAGGAAATCCGCACCCGCTGCTCCGGCTATGGCTCCCCCGATAGCCGCGGTTATATGATCATAACCAGGAGCTATGTCCGTGGGGATGGGACCAAGCACATAGAATGGAGCGCCGTTGCAAAGACTTTTTTCCAGTTTTACGTTTGCCTGAATATCATTGATGGGAACATGGCCCGGCCCTTCTATCATTACCTGAACACCCCGCTCTCTTGCTCTTTTTGTAAGCTCACCCAGCAAAACAAGCTCTTCCACTTGTCCCCTGTCGGTTGCGTCGGCGATACAGCCGGGTCTCAGTCCGTCGCCAAGGCTTAAGACTATGTCATAAGCCTTAGCTATTTCAAGTAATCTATCATATTGCTCATAAAGCGGATTTTCTTTTCCATTACATTCCATCCATTTTGATAAAAAGGTTCCTCCTCTGCTGACAATTCCAAGACGACGACCCTGGTTTTCTATACAGCCGACACTTCTTTTTGTCACACCGCAATGGACAGTAATAAAATCTACGCCGTCTTCGCCGTGCTCTTCTATGACATTAAACATGTCGTCTGCGCTCATTTCCATAATAGATCTTCTGGAATTGAGCATATTAACAGCAGCCTGATATATCGGAACAGTCCCGATTACAAGCGATGACTGACTGATAATCGCTTGTCTTATTGCTCTGATATCACCGCCTGTGGAAAGATCCATTATTGTATCTGCTCCAGCGGCAATTGATACCTTTACCTTCTCGAGCTCCATATCAGGATCGTTTCTATCTTTTGACGTGCCGATATTGGCGTTAACCTTAGTTCTCAAGCCCTTGCCGATAGCTATAGGCAAAACAGATGTATGTTTTTTATTCCTTACCACCACAATGTTGCCGTCCTCAACACCCTTGCGAATAAATTCCGGCTCCACCCCTTCTTGCCTGGCGCATATCTCCATTTCCTCTGAAATTTTATTTTCACGCGCTGTTTCTAATTGCGTCATATTTTATAACCCTCTTAATTGTTATCGTATTTATTATTTATTCTGATCTTCGGCAATAATGAGTTCTGCTACCTTTTTCCCTGAAAGAAGCATTCCGCCGAAAATGGGCCCCATTCTTGGTCCGCCAAAAGCAGCGTTCGCGGACATTCCTGCTACAAAAACTCCGGGGCAGATCTTTTTGGTATTTTTAAGCGTAAGTTTTTCTGCCTTGTCTGCCCAGAGAGAACGCTCGCCCATTACCTTTCCGGTTTCCGTGTTTAATTTCATATCTGCCTTGCGTTCAATCACACGAAGCACCTCATTGGCATGTCCGGTTGTATCAACAACATTTTCTGCTTTGATAGTAAGAGGATCCACATGAAGACCGCCTGTTTCAACCGGCGACCAGTTAATAACAAGACCAACGACACGATTCTCGCGGATCATAACATCTTCAACGCTCATACAATTAAAAACCTTGGCTCCAGCTCTGGTCGCATACGAAGCGATAGTTGTGATTGATTCAACAGCATCTGCCGTATAATAACCCGGCCGATACTCTTCGGTTCTTATATTAAATATATCGAGTATCTCTTTGCCCTCTTGTTGCACCACTATTTCATTAAACATCATGCCGCCGCCCCACATTCCACCGCCTACACTTAATTTGCGCTCAAATATCGCGACTTTTTTCCCTGCCTTTGCAAGAAAGTATCCAGCTACCAGGCCTGAAGGACCCGCGCCTACTATGGCCGTGTCAACCTCCGTATATTCCAGAAATTTTTGCGAAAAGCGTTCAATTATTGCTCTGGTTATTGTAATTTCATTTAACTCCATAATGTTTTGTGCCTCCTGGTTTAAAATTGATTATTTCAGGTTTTTCGATATTGTCAGTACCTTTTCCGCAACCTCGTCAGGGTGTTTCCCAAAAACCCTTATCATCGGTTCCTTACCCACATCACCGCGGTCAAAGATGATATCAGGAATTGTATCCTGCCTTGAAAACACACATTCGGTTCCCCACTTAAGAGAAGAACCTTCTTTAGCCTTTATATCTTCAGGTTCATCGGCCCGGTCAAAATGATCGATCACATAGCCCGTTTTCCGGCATATATTGATTATATCTTCGGAAAATTTGATATTCATTGCGCAGCGAAAGTCCTTGTTATACTTCATTGCGGTCAGGATCATTCCGGCAATATGTCTTGATGCGCCAAAAGCAGGGCATTTAAATGTGCAGACATCTTCCCCGATTTTGACAATTCTGCCGGGAATGGCTGCTACGTCGCCAGGCTCCCTCGCATATGGGACAGCATAACCGAAATTTGATTGCACCTCTGGTATGATGTTTCCGCATTTTTCAGCCTTTATTCGTTCAACGGCTTTGTTAAGTTCCAAGATACATGCATAGCGCTGGCTGTCTCGTAAAATCGGGGCAAAATGGTTTGTCGGGCCATGCCCCTTGCCAAGACTAAGTGAAAACCTTAAGGCATCTGTGATATATTCCTTGGCCTTTTTTACCGCTTCAAGAACATATTTTTCTTCTTTCCCCTTTTCCCCAATTGCCCCGTCTGCAAGAAATGTGGCAATTGCCGCTGAATATGTGCAGCCTGTGCCGTGAGTATTTTTAGTGTCTATTCTTTCTGAAATAAACTCATGAAACCTTTTACCGTCATAGAAGATGTCGATAGCATCTCCGGCAAGGTGCCCGCCCTTGACAACAACGTTTTTTGCTCCCAAGCCGTGAATAATCTTAGCTGATTTTTTCATGTCATCAACTGAAGATATTTTTGTTTTTGACAGAACTTCGGCTTCAGGAATATTGGGAGTAACAACAAAGGCCAGTGGCAAAAGTTCTTCGATCAAGGATTGTCTGGCCTCATCTTCTATCAGAAGAGCTCCTCCCTTGGCTACCATGACCGGATCTACAACAAGGATAGCTATTTTGTATTGCCTTATCTTTTCAGCTATTTTTTTAATTATTCGCGAATTGGCAAGCATTCCTGTCTTGGCTGCATCAATTCCTATGTCTGTTGCTACGGAATCAAACTGTTTTTCTACAAAATTTTCCGGGATATCATAAATTCCCTGGACACCAAGGGTATTTTGAGCGGTTAAAGCGGTTATTACACTCATTCCAAATCCGCCAAGAACGGTAATTGTCTTTAAATCAGCCTGAATTCCGGCTCCACCTCCTGAATCAGATCCGGCTATGGTTAAAATTCTTTTAACACCCATGACTTATCTCCTTGAGCCAATCCTTTAAATTAAAAAAGGCCGATACCTTCCTTACCGGAGATACGGCCCTTAAAAATAACAGTGTAACAAATTTTTAGTTACCGCTCCCCACGCTGGTATGATCCAGATCAGGTCCAAAGGGTATTTTCTCAGCCCGTTCAGGCACCCCCGCAATATTTATATATTTATTAACCCAACGATTTTATATAATCAAGCATAATGTAAAACAAGGTATTTGCACACAAAATTTATAAGTGTTACAAATTTGTGTGCGATGAAACTAAAATATTCTAAACTTAATAATCGTCAAACAAAAGACTTAATTCGAGCTTTTATTCTTGGTACTCCAGCTTTAGCGGCAGCAAAATTTGCAAAAGTTCACCGTAATACTGCCGGTAAATTTTTCAAGAAAATTTGACTTAAAATTGCTGAAGAACCTAGTAAAAACAAAGGAAGCAACTAAAAGAGGGTTGCGAATGCTCCGCAACCCTCTGATATTTTTGGTGGCGTCCCCAAGGGGATTTGAACCCCTGTCGCCGGCGTGAAAGGCCGGTGTCCTGGACCGGGCTAGACGATGGGGACTAATATCCGTACAGTAAATGGTGGGTCGTGCGCGATTCGAACGCGCGACTCTCTGCTTAAAAGGCAGATACTCTACCGGCTGAGTTAACGACCCACCCTGTAGGAAAAGGCACTTTTACAACAGTCGGTTTTCCGTGTCAAGTATTTGCTTTCTTCTTTTCCCTTTTTTTTGCCCCGGAGTCATCCGTGCCGGCCCGGTGGATAACGGACTGAGCTTGTGTAATTATTAGGGTTTTCCGGCGGGAGAGCCTCCGCTTAAATAGCTTGTGGCGGTCGCCTGGGTCTGCTATATCTTCTGATTTGTTACGGAGTTCCGGCGCCAGGCAGGGACTTTTTTTCTGACTATTTACTTTTGGGTGCGGTATGGGATTGTTGGCCAGATCGGCAAGTTTTGTCCGTTATGCGGTGGAAGGGGAGCTGCCCGCGAATTTCTGGGAGTTCGCCGCCGAGCGGATTGCCCGCCATTCCTTCCGGGATATCGACGAGAGCTACGAAGAGCGCTCCGTGGGCTGGGTTTCCGTGCTCA
>JAUSPN010000075.1 GCA_030656555.1 Candidatus Desulfaltia sp.
AACGTAAAGAAGAACGACAGCAAAAATTATTTTAATCAGAGTTTGGGACAACTCATCCTTGCCCCCTCAGGAGGCAAGGCAGTTTCATCCCCTTCCAGGGGTTATTCCAAAGCCAGCCCCTCTGGGGTTGGATATTTACTCTTTCCTAAAGTATACAAAGCCGGTATTGGTGTTGGTGGTGAATATGGTGAAGGAGCATTAATTGTCGAGGGTAAAACAATTGATTATTACAATATAGCGGCGGCTTCAATCGGATTTCAGCTTGGAGCGCAAGTTAAGTCTCAGGTAATATTATTTATGAATAAAAAGGTATTATCTGAATTTAGAAACAGTAAGGGCTGGAAAGCCGGGGTAGATGGAAGTGTAGCCATAGCAACCTTGGGAGCAGGTGGTGATATTGATACAAATACCGCCCAAAAACCCATAATTGGCTTCATCTTTTCAAACAAGGGGTTAATGTATAATCTAACTTTGGAAGGTTCTAAAATCACAAAGATTAAGGACTAAGAGAGGACTTGCTGGACAATCCCATATCCTCCTGTCAAGTAAAAGATAATACAAACCAAGGTGGTGCGATAAATTGAGACCTTTGCAAAACGCCCCCTTTTGCCCAATTGAGCGCTGATGGTTAGCGCTCATTTTTTTGCCTTTTTTGAACTCGAATAAAATTGAGCCTTTGTCAAAGTCTTATATTATAAATTTTGGGCATACCGGTATTGTAAGCTCTTAAAGAGCTTTTAAACAAATGTGTTTGGGAGTTTCTCACCTGTATCAGTTACTCGAATGAGTTGTTGATTTACCAATGGATGTTCCGAAATGTCCGAAAAGGAAAACTTTAAAAAAACATGACTGAAGTTGATATTATCATATCCAACGGGCTGGTGCTTACGATGGATGAAAAAGAAACTGTAATTGAAAATGGAGCCGTTGCAATTGACGGTGAAAATATCATTGCTGTTGGAAAATCTGAGGAAATAAAGGCAAGATATATATCCAGAAAAAGCATAGACGCAACAAATCATATGATTATGCCTGGGCTTATTAACAGCCACACACATGCAGCAATGACCTGTTTTAGAGGGATAGCGGACGACATTGAACTCATGGACTGGTTGAACGATTATATATTTCCTGCTGAGGCTAAAAATGTGAACGTAGAATTAGCCTTTTGGGGAAGCCTGCTGGCATGTGCAGAAATGATCAAATCCGGAACAACGACATTCTGTGACATGTACATTTTTGAAGACGAAACAGCAAGGGCCGCAAAAGAGGCCGGTATGCGATGCCTTCTTGGAGAAGTTCTTTTTGATTTTCCGTCTCCCAACTTTAAAACACCTGACCAGGGTTTGGAATATACCAGAATGCTCATTGAAAAATGGGCGGATGATCCGCTGGTCAACATCGTTGTTGAACCACACTCATTATACACATGCTCTTCTTCCCTTCTTATAAAGGCTAAGGCTTTGGCTGACCAGTACAATGTTCCAATTGCAACCCATTTTCTGGAAAATAAAGGAGAAGCAAAAGAGTTAAGAAAAAAATTAGGCAAAAGGGCAACTAATTTTCTGAAAGATATCAATTATCTTGATGAGCGATTTATTGCCTTTCATTGCGTTTGCATGGATGAAGAGGATATAAAAATCTTTGCGGACAGCGGATGCAAGGTTGTTCATAATCCCGAAAGCAACATGAAGCTTGCTTCAGGTGTTGCTCCTATATCCAGCATGTTAGGCCATGGCATTGTCGTGGGACTTGGAACCGATGGGTGCGCCAGCAACAACAACCTCGACATGCTACAGGAGATGGACACGGCAGCCAAGCTTGAGAAAGTTGAACGTCTTGATCCAACAGTCATGTCTGCGCGTACTGTTACACGTATGGTAACCAGTAACGGAGCCCGGGTCCTTGGAATGGAAAATCTTGCAGGTTCTCTAAAAGCCGGGATGAAAGCGGATATTATTGCCATAGATTTGAACAAACCCCACCTTACCCCGATGTACGATCCCTATTCTCATCTTGTTTACGCTGTAAATGGATCTGATGTAACCACAGTCATTATAAACGGAAAAATTGTTATGAAAGACCGGTGCCTTTTAACGATTAATGAAGCCGAAGTTATGAAAAGAGTTAAAGAAATAGCTCTTGGGGTCAAAAAAAGCCTGGGGATTTGAACTCTTTATAGATTATATGTTAAACAGCCGGCAGCTATTTTCCCATGTAACAGATGCCAGATATTCCGGATCTTCCTTTCTTGTTTCCGCCAGTTTAAACAAAATATGCCTGACAAATGCCGGTTCATTCCGTCGTGTGCGATTTTTTTCCGGAGCAGGTGTTAGATATGGCGCATCCGTCTCGATTAGAATCTGTTCAACAGGAATTATAGGTGCCAGCTTGCGTAAAGCGGCGCCGCGCTTTTTTAGAGTAAGAACGCCTGTTATGCCGATATAAAGGCCGAGATTAATATACTGCTCAAGTTCCATCCTGTTTCCGCTAAAACAGTGTACAACCCCCTTTCTCCCTTTTTTGCTATGGGTCATAACTATTTCGAGCAAGCGGCCATTACTGTCTCTTTCATGGAAGATAACAGGAAGATTGTATTTGTCGGCAATCTCTAACTGCCTTATAAACCATTTTTCCTGATCATCTTGTGGCGAATACATACGGTTGAAATCAAGGCCTATCTCACCCCACGCACAAACCTTGGTGTTTTCAGCAAGATTTATCAGGTACTTTAAGGTTGATTCAGAGCAGTGTTTTGCTTCGTGAGGATGAATGCCGATAGAGGCATAAATATTGTTTGTTGATGTTGCCAGCGCAACGGCTTTGATGGAACTTTCTTTGTCTGTTCCCACGATCATACATGCCGACACCCCGACATCATGCGCGCGTTTAATAACTGCATCAACATCTTTATCATACGCACTGTCGTTAAGATGGCAATGGCTGTCAAATAGTTTCATGTTAAATTCTGAATGACATTGCTTACAATTGATGCAAGCTTTAAAGAAGATTTCTCTGCGACAGCAATTATTTCTTCAATTGTTGATTCAACAGGCTTGTCCGGATCGTGCACATTGGTTATTGTCGATAATCCCAGCACCTTTATACCGGCATGTATGGCCGAAATTACCTCATGGACAGTTGAAAAGCCGACGGCTTCGGCCCCTATAGTTCTTAAAAAACGCACTTCAGCAGGTGTTTCGAGAGATGGGCCTGTCAGACCGGCATAAACCCCTTTTTGCAGACAGATTCCATTGTTTTTTCCGGCCTTCTCAGCAATTGAAACAAGCTGTTTATCGTATACCCGTGTCATGTCAGGGAACCTTATGCCCCATGTCTCTTCGTTTGGGCCTATCAGAGGGTTAGAGCCTGTAAGATTAAGATGATCAACGATAATCATAATATCGCCGGCTTTAAACAGAGGATTTATGCCTCCGGCTGCATTGGAAAGAATCAGGGTTTTAACGCCGAGCTCCTGCATCACCCTTATCGGAAAGGTAATATCAGTTGGAGAGTATCCTTCGTAGAGATGAAGCCGCCCCTGCATGGCGATAATCTGCCTGCCATGCATGCTGCCTGTGAGAAGTCTTCCAAAATGGCTTTCAACAGTTGAAATTGGGAAATGTGGAATATCTTTGTATGCAAATGAGGCGTCTATATCAATCGATTCTGCGCTTTTTCCATGACCGGTCCCTGTAACAATTCCTATTTCAAAAGGTTTCTTAATGCGTGTTTTTAAAAAAGATGCTGTTTCAACAGCTTTTTGTTTATAATTTTTCATTTTCAACAACCTCAATAAGTTATATTTTCTTTTAAAATTAGTTGACTATTGATTGATATATACAATATTTTATCAGCAAAGACACACAATTTATTGGGAACAGCCTTTGCAGAAAGGTGGAACAAAATGGTTCA
The DNA here is from genome assembly GCA_030656555.1 of Candidatus Desulfaltia sp. Classification (GTDB taxonomy): domain Bacteria; phylum Desulfobacterota; class Desulfobacteria; order Desulfobacterales; family ETH-SRB1; genus Desulfaltia. The sequence continues at coordinate 3,916 of JAUSPN010000075.1, forward strand.
ATGTGTTTTGCTTAATGCAGATTACTCATTTTTAAATGTGATAAACTGGAAACGAGCAATGTGTCTTGTGATAAAGAGCAGGGTGCAAGTATTAAAGTATTCTAAAAAAATTGTTAGAACCGCCGAAGGAACTTTAATAAAAATCCCTGCTGTTATGAAGCTGGTAAAGCTTATTAGGACCCTGTATAGAAGCAGAGTGCCTTTCAGCAAAAAGAATATTCTCATAAGAGACGGGTTTAGATGCGCCTATTGCAGCAATGATAAAGAAAAACTAACAATTGACCATATTATTCCTAAATCAAGAGGCGGTAAAACTTCATTTGAGAACTGCGTTTCTTCCTGTAAACCCTGCAACAACAAAAAAGGTGGCCAAACACCAAAACAGGCTAATATGTATCTAAAAACTAAGGCCTGTCAACCAACTATTGCGGAATTTCTTAGGCTGAAAGTCAGGAATCTCGGCATTAATGATTTACTAAAAGATTTTGGGATCTATTAAATAAAAAGAGCATCCTGTTTTAAATAAACGGGATGCTCTTGATTGATGTATTTATTTGCGAACTAAACTTTAGTTACGTTCTTTGCGGACGGTCCTCGATCGCCTTCTTCCACATCAAAAGTTACCTTGTCGCCTTCAGAAAGACTTTTGAAACCAGATGCGTTGATAGCTGAGTGGTGAACAAATACATCCCCACCATCTTCCTTCTCAATAAAACCAAATCCCTTTTTATCACTAAACCATTTTACAATTCCGTTTGCCAAAATACTAATCTCCTTCTTAAAAACTGTTAATTGTTATTTGCCTCAGGCCGGCGCTTTGAGACCTGCCAAGCAGGCAAATTTCCTGCTCTTTATACATAAGGCTGTTTGTCAAAAATTGTCAACCCCTTTTTCCCCTCTCAAGCTCCCTTTTTTCATCACGCTTTTTAATGGTCTCACGCTTGTCATATTTGCGTTTGCCTTTGGCAAGGGCTAAGGTTATTTTAGCTTTTCCATTTTTAAAATAAACCGTTAGCGGTATCAGGGAAAAACCCATTTCATTTACCTTGCCATAAAGCTTTTTAATCTCATGCTTATGTAAAAGCAGTTTTCTGCGTCTTAAAGGGTCATGATCGTCATAATTAGCATAGGGATAGGGACCGATATGCATTTGGTAAACAAAAACCTCGCCACCTCTAATTTTGGCGTATGAATCTTTCAGGTTAGCCCGGCCAAGCCTTAGCGCTTTGACTTCAGTGCCTAACAGGGCTATTCCAGCCTCGTATGTATCCTCAATATAATAATTATACCTGGCCTTCCTGTTCTCTGTAACTATTTTGTTATGTTTGGTTTCCATCTGTTTTTTTCAACCGTGAACCGACAACTGTAAACCGTGAACAGTTACCCATATTATACTATTCGTGGTAGATTTTATCGTAAAGAATCCTGCCGTATGTATCCTGCACTAATTTCATTATAGCCGTGGCCGAGGTTTGTTTAAGAACATCCTGCATAAAGAGTCTGGTCTCCCCCATGTTAAGTGATCTTACCATGCTCTTTACAGCAGGTATTGATTGAGGGTTCATGCTCAATTCATCCAACCCCAAACCTAAAAGTACAGGCATGTAGATCGGGTCGCTGGCCATCTCACCGCACATAAAGACCTTTATCCCTTTTTCATGCGCCATATCGGCAACATGTTTAATCGCACGTATAATAGCGGGATGAAGCGGATTATAAAGATAGGCGACACTGCTGTTCTCTCTGTCTATTGCCAGTGAATACTGAATAAGATCGTTTGTCCCTATACTGAAAAAATCAACATTTTCTGCCAACACATCCGCCATGGTCACAGCCGAAGGGACTTCTATCATTATTCCGACCGCAACATTTCTGTTAAAGACCGCTCCTTCTTTATCCAGGGAATCAGCAACTTCGTTTAAAATCCTTTTTGTTTCACAGACCTCATCATAGCTTGATATCATGGGTATCAGGATTCTGACGTCACCGTGTGCGGCAACCCTTAATATTGCTCTGATTTGAGTCTTGAAAACCCCTGGATTTTGCAGACAATACCTGATTGCGCGAAGCCCAAGAGCAGGATAGGCCTCATCATAATTGGAAACATGGGCTATCGCGTTATCACCGTTTATATCAAGGGTGCGGATAGTCACCGGCTTTGGCGCTATTACCTCCACTACTTCAAGGTATTTATTAAACAGCTCCTCTTCGCTTGGGAAAACAGAACTGTTTAAATATTGAAATTCAGTTCTGTACAGACCGATGCCGTCACCACCATGGTCGATAACGGAAACCACCTCCTCGGGCAGCTCAATATTGCCCATAACAGGCAGTTGAAATCCATCAGTTGTTTCAGCCACAAGATGGCTTCCCCTGGCGAGGGCAGCTCTATGTTCTTCATATCTGACTTTAAGTTCCCCATACTTGAGCAGAGTCTGTTCTGTTGGATGAACGATTACTGCGCCGGTAGTGCCGTCAACTATAATAATATCGTCATTTTTGATTATTTCTGTTGCGTTATCAAGCCCTAAAACAGCCGGTATTTCAAGAGTTCGCGCAATTATACCGGTATGTGATGACCTTCCTCCGCAATTGGTAACAAAGCCTTTAATTTTTTCCAATTGTATTTGACTGGCCTTGGCAGGTGAAAGATCGTAGGCTATAAGTATGACCCGCTTACAAATATCAGCGATATTGAACGTTTCAGCGCCGACCAGTTTTTCCATTACAAGGTCGGACACCTGCACTATGTCTGCGGCCCTTTCCTTTAAATAAGGATCCGACATATTTTGAAACATTGATTTCAAGTTTGACACCACTTTCTTCAGTGCCCATTCCGCATTTATCCCTTCATCTTCAATGGTGTCAATTGTCTTGCCATAAAGCATCTTGTCCTTTAGCATCACAACATGGGTTTCGAGAATATAACTCTGCTGGCGCAACTCTTCATTGGAATTTTTAATAATTAATTTGAGTTCATCCCTTGCTTTCTTTACAGCAGCTTTGAAACGCTTTGTCTCATGCCGCAGGTTCTCTTTTTCGATAAAACATTTCCTGACGACATCGACTCCTTCATTATCGACTAAATAAGCCTTTCCTATGCATATGCCAGGAGAAGCCCCTATCCCATTTAAAGTTAGCTCAATTACATTTGTATCCAGCATAAAAACTTATTCCCCAAAACCCTTTTTTACCAGCTCAATAATTTTATTTAAGATATTAATGTCTGAATCTTCATCAATTTTTAAAGTTATTTTTGATCCTTTTGAACATCCAAGGGAAAGAATATCAATAATGCTTGATGCATCCACCCGTTCTTTTTCCCTTATAAGCCACACTTTTGAGTTGGCATTTTGTGCAAGTTTTGCTATTTGTGCGGCAGACCTTGCATGAAGGCCAAGTTCATTGATAATAACTACATCCCTTGAAAGTTTGTGCGACAAAGTTTACCACAGATAAACATTTTATGATATTAGCGGAATTAAAAAAAGCCAAAATAAAACACAATACGACTTTATAAAAGAAACCTTGTATAAAGCTGCTCATTTATTGCTATCAAATGATAATTTTATCAACATACAAAATATTTGTCAATCCAGATAAACAGCCGATTAGTTATCAAAGGTTTCGATTAAAGAGCGTTGCATAACCGGATCCAATTTGTTATGGAAAGAGGCATGAAATATTTAAAGACAATAATTATAGCTGGTTGTTTAGCCGTTGTTTTGTTCAATCCGCAACCGGCTAAATGCAAAGACAATTCGAATCCGATCAATCTATCGCAGGATGAAATAATTGCCGGGATCGAAAACAGATATGCTGCAAAAGGATTTTCGGCAAAATTTTCTCAAGAATCGACTATCAAGGCAATGGATATTACAGATACCGCATCTGGAAATATTTTTGTCAAAGCCCCCGGCATGATGAGGTGGGAATACGAAAAGCCGGACAAACAGCTCATAATTACAGATGGAAAAAAATTGTGGGTTTACAGGCAGGATGATAACCAGGTTATGGTTGGGGAATCCCCTTATTTTTTTGGAAACGGTAAAGGGAGCGGGTTTCTTTCAGATATGAAGATGATAAGGGAAAAATTTAATATTGCGCTGGATGATAAAAGCACCGGCCAATACTATGTTTTAAAACTTATACCTAAAGAAAAAACATTCGATATTTCCCTGATATACCTTTCGATCTCAGTAAGTACTTTTGATATTATTCAAATAACGACATATAATTCATATAATGATGAAACAAAAATTTATCTTAAAAATATCGAGTTCAAAAAACATCTCAATGACTCAATGTTTCATTTTGAAATTCCCGAAGGAGCTGATATCCTGCAACTTGACGGATAGCGGATAAAAATTAAAGATGAAGGAAAAGATAAAGAGTCTGCTGAAAAAAAGAAAAGCAATCATGCTGGCGCACAATTACCAGCCGCCGGAAATCCAGGATATTGCCGATCTTTGCGGAGATTCCCTTGAGCTCAGCATAAAGGCATCCATGACCGACGCCGAGGTTATCCTTTTTTGCGGCGTTACCTTCATGGCTGAGACAGCTTCAGTGCTGTCTCCTGAAAAGAGGGTTCTTTTGCCTCGCAAGGACGCAGGCTGTCCAATGGCCGACATGGTAACGCCCGCACAACTTAAGTTAAGGCTTGCCGGACTTCCTCCCATGCCGGTGGTGACCTATGTAAATTCATCCGTATCTGTCAAGGCCATGTCAACCATCTGCTGCACGTCGGCAAACGCTATTGAGGTTGTAAACAGTCTGGAAGCAGAAGAGATACTTATGGTTCCCGACCGGAACCTGGCTCAATATACAGCTTCAAAAACAAACAAAAAAATACATCTGTGGGATGGATACTGTCCGTTCCACGACAGTCTTACGCCTGAAGATGTTGAAAAAGCAAAAAAGATGCATCCGGACGCTCTTTTTATGGCGCATCCTGAATGCAGGCCAGAGATCCTTGAGCTTGCCGATGCTATTGCAAGCACTTCAGGGATGATTAGATATGCGAGTGAGTCTGATAGCCTGTCCTTTATTGTGGGTACGGAAATAGGGATGCTTTATCCATTAAAAAAGGCAAATCCAGGCAAAGAGTTTTATCCGGCTTCAAAGAATATGCTGTGTAATGATATGAAAAAAATCTCCCTTGATGATATTGTAAGGTCTCTTGAAACCATGGAAGGAGAGGTTAAAGTACCGGAAAATATCAGACAGCCTGCATTAAAGGCGGTTCAAAGAATGATAGATCTGTCAACCTCAAGCTAATTCATCGGGAATATCGGCATTGGTGTAAACCTTTTGCACATCATCACAATCTTCGAGCCTTTCCATTAATCTGATCATCTGCTCTGCTTCCTTTCCTTTAAGTTCAAGCATTGTCTGTGGAAGCATGGTGATTTCCGCCTCTATATAAGGAATCGATGCTTTCTCTATAGCTGTTTTTACAGCTTCAAAATCGTTTGGTTGCGTGATAATTTCAAAAACATTATTCTCGTCCCTCACATCTTCTGCGCCGGCCTCAATGGCCGTTTCCATCAAAAGGTCCTCATCAACTGCGTTCTTCTCAACATCAATATATCCCTTGCTTTTAAACATCCAGGACACACATCCGTTTTCACCGAGATTTCCGCCGCATTTGTTGAAAATATGACGGATATCGGCAACCGCCCTGTTTTTATTGTCAGTAAGCGATTCAATCAGGACGGCGGCTCCTCCAGGTCCATATCCTTCATAATTTGACTCTTCATAATTTACACCTTCAAGTTCGCCTGTGCCCTTTTTGATTGCCCTTTCAATATTATCTTTGGGCATATTTTCACTTTTTGCCGCTAGAACAGCTGTTCTCAGCCTGGGATTGCCGGAAGGGTCTCCCCCTCCAGTGCGGGCGGCAACGCTAATTTCTTTGATAAGCTTGGTAAAAATTTTACCCCGCTTTGCATCTGTAGCCCCTTTTTTATGCTTTATGGAAGACCATTTGCTATGTCCAGACATATTCTTCTCCTATTTTTTCTCAAATCCTATAACATATATTTCTTTGCTTGATTTTTTGCTGCTTTGCGGCTTGAAAATCTTGTGTTTATTAAAATTTAATTTAATTGAATCTGTAAATTCTTTAAAATCCTCTCCCTGGAAAATCTTGCAAATAAATGATCCGCCGTTAACCAGCAGGTCTTTAGCAATACTTAAAGCGGCCTGGCAGAGATTAAAAGACCTTGCGGCATCAACGTTTTTATTACCGGTAGTATCCGGCGCCATGTCGCTCATTACGATGTTAAAATTTTTTCCCACAGCTTTTATAAGCTTTTGATCATTTTCATCAATGGACAGCACATCGCTGACATAAGTTTTGGTATTGGCCGGAAGTTTTAATAATACCGACTTTGACAAAGGTTTCAAGTCGATCCCCGCTATCTCTCCCTTTTCCCCCGCCAAATCTGCTGCATAAATCAGCCAGGAACCTGGAAAACATCCAAGATCGAGAATCCTGTCCCCTTTTTTTATTATTTTATATTTGTTCTGTATCTCCTTGAGTTTGTAAACAGATCTTGCGGGAAATTGTTCCTTCTTTGCCTGCCGCGAATAATGATCTTCCCATTTGTTATGTTTAGGTGTCGGACGTTTCATATAGTTCTTTTGGGGTTTACAATCATTTAATTACCAAAGAATTTTTAAAATGAATCAATGAATAATTTGGGAATAATTTGGGAATAATTTGGGAATTCGCTTCGCTTAATTGTGAATTTAGGAATTAAAAGTATTCTGTTGATTTCAATCCCCCAATCCCATAATCCCGCAATCCCTTAAAAAAGTGCTTCAATCCCTTCTGATATCGATGATATCCCGATAAGCTCTATTCCCTTTATTTCGCTCATCCGTTTAAGATTGCCTGCCGGTACAATGGCTTTTTTAAAACCCATCTTTTTTGCTTCCACAACTCTGATTTCAACATGACCTATGGCTCTTACTTCACCTGTCAAACCGACTTCGCCGAGAACAAGGGTAGCGTCAGAAATCGATTTGTCTAAAAAGCTTGATGCAATAGAGGCAACTATCCCCATGTCGATTGCAGGCTCGTCAACCTTAACCCCTCCGGCAACATTCATAAAGATATCGTGTCCCATTAAATGCAAGCCCAATTTTTTTTCTATCACGGCTGCAAGCAATGCAACCCTGTTGCTGTCAAGACCGAGAATGGTCCTTCGAGGATTTCCAAAGCTTGTGCTGCTGGCAAGGGCCTGCAATTCAACAAGTATGGGCCTTGTGCCTTCTATGCTTGCTGTAACCGCCGATCCGGGCACATTCTTGGGGCGCTCGGAAAGAAATATCGCCGAAGGGTTGGCAACCTCCTCCAGTCCTTTCTCATTCATCTCAAACACGCCGATTTCGTTGGTCGATCCAAACCTGTTTTTTACAGCCCGTAAAATTCTGAATATATGGTTTCTGTCCCCTTCAAAGTAAAGAACCGTATCAACCATATGTTCCAAAAGCCTTGGTCCAGCTATTGAGCCGTCCTTTGTTACATGCCCCACAAGAAATATCGGAATCCCTGTTTTTTTAGCCATATGCATAAGCCGAACCGTAGATTCTCTGACCTGGCTCACACTGCCCGGAGCAGATGTAAGATCCGGGCTGAACATTGTCTGGATAGAATCGACAACAAGAACATCAGGTCTTACAGATTCAATCATCGACAAGATCGATTCAATATCTATTTCAGAAACAACCAGCAAATTATGTGATCCTGTAGAAAGCCTCTCGCTGCGTATCCTTACCTGCCTGATCGATTCCTCGCCGGAAATATAAAGCGTTTTATGGCCCTGGTTTGCAAGACCGTGCAGAATCTGAAGCATAAGTGTGGACTTGCCGATTCCAGGGTCTCCTCCTATCAGCACAAGGGTTCCGGGAACAAGACCTCCGCCCAGCACACGGTCAAATTCCGTAATGCCGGTTAAAAGCCGGTATTCTTTTTCAAGTTCAATAGAATCAATGGGAACAGGTGCAGTCCCGGAATATGATATGCTTGACTTTGTTCCACGGGCTGGCCCTGTGGCCTGAGTTTCTTCAACAAAGGTTTGCCACTGTTCGCAGTCAGGGCATTTCCCAAGCCATTTAGGGGCCTGATATCCGCACGACTGGCAACAAAAAACTGTTTTTACATTTTTTTTCATTAGTTCGACTTTTTACGAATTTAACTATATATGGCTAAGTAAAAAGGTTTATATACAAGGCGTAGTAATTTTTTAGGGCCAAAGGCATACTTATAGTATGTCGAGGGTCTGAAAAATTACTACAACGCAGTAGATGGGACTTTTTACGAAGCCATCATTATTATTTGACATTTTATTACATAGCATGCCATTTTAATTCAATCAAAAAATGCTTTCGCACATATAATAAAGAAATGATCGATTATCACGTCCATACACAACTTTGCAACCATGCCAAAGGCCCCATGGAAGCATATGTACAAAAAGCCGTTGCCATCGGTTTAAAGGAGATATGCTTTCTGGATCACCTTACTATGCACGAATACGGAAAAAGACTTTCAATGAGCCCGGGAGAAGTTCCCTTTTATTTCCAGATCGTGCAACAATTAAAGCATAAATACAGCGGAGTTATTAAAGTTAAGGCCGGGCTTGAGCTGGATTTTGTCGAGGAATATACCGATTTTTTCCAAAAGATTGTAGATACCTATTCATTTGATGTAATAGGAAGCTCATTGCATTTTTTAGGCAAGATAGACATAGTCACACGCAAGTCCGAGTGGAAACAGGGCAAACTGGATATTGATTATGTATATGGCCTTTACTTTTCCCAACTTGAAAAGATGCTGGATTACAACTATTTTGATGTTGTATGCCACATCGACCTTGTGAAAAAATTCGGATGGAAGCCATCGATATCTTTTGATAAAACATTTGATAAAATACTATCAAAAATAAAAAGCAAAGATTTAACTGTTGAAATAAATACAAGCGGATATGAATATCCGGTTAATGAAATATTTCCATCTGTGGAAATTATTAATAAATGCCATGAATTGGGGATAAACATTACTATTGGATCGGATGCGCATAATCCGGAAAGCGTGGGACAACACTATGACAGGGTGCTGCCGATGCTGGTTTCAGCAGGATACAGGCAGTTAGCCACATTTACAAAGCGAAAGCGAAAAATGGTTCAGTTAAAATCTTGGCAGCCTCTTAAAAACAGGAGTTGATATTGCCTATTAAAATAACCCGTTGCAGCTGTTTTATTTTTATTTGTCTTATGGCTTTGCAGATTTTTTTGCCGGCCCAAACTCCGGCAGATGCAAATAAAAAAGCCGGCTATTTTAATGCATTACAAGAGAGGCTTATAGAAGACGGTTTTGACAAAGACAAAATTAATGCGCTCTATACCACGCCCGGGGTTTATTTTGATACAAACGGAGTTTCCCTCTTTTTCAGTCACAGCGAAGGCAAATTAAATTACGATCAGTTTATTTCAAAAAGCTCGATTGAAAAGGCAAAAAAATATCTTAAAAAACACAAGGCAGTCTTTGATGGTGTGGAAAAGAGATACTTTGTAGACAAAGAAATTATTGCCGCCATAATACTGGTTGAAACCAGGCTCGGAAACTATTTGGGGGAAAGATCTATATTAAACACGCTTTCAACCATGGCCTCCCTGAAAGACCAACATGTAAAAAATATGTTTTGGAGCAAAATTTCAGGTTCATCCTCTTTTACAAGGGATGAATTTGATAAAAAGGCTGAAAAGAAATCAACATGGGCATATTCTGAGCTAAAAGCTTTTCTAAAATATGCAAACAGGGAAAACATCGACCCATTATCTGTTTATGGATCGTATGCAGGCGCAATGGGCATTGCTCAATTTATGCCCAGCAATATACTTGCGCATGCAAAAGACGGCGACAGGGACGGCTGTGTAGACCTTTTTAATCATGCCGATGCCATAGAAAGCGTCGCAAGCTACCTGCAACACTATGGCTGGAAGGCGAAAACAGACGACGAAAAAGCTTATAAAATACTGCTGAGCTATAATTACAGCAAATATTACGCAAATATTATTTTAAAAATTGCTAAACTTTTAAAAGGGTAAGAATGGATCTGAAAACAATTACTGTATTTCTAACTTTATGCGTACCATTTTTTTTAATGAGCATCTGGGCAATTGTCGATGTTGCACAGAAAGATTTCGGTGCTATAAAAAACAAGGTTATCTGGGGAGTTATAGCAGCCGTTCCTTTTATCGGCTGTATTATCTATCTTATCTTTGGATTTAGAAAAGGGAAAAAGTCGAAAACACCTTGCATTCTATAAAAGAGACTTTTGGGGAATGCTTTTTAAATAATATTTGACAAAATTGTCTAAGTTCAATACTTATCACCACAAAAAGAGATTCAACAAATGGTCCCATCGTCTAGCGGTTAGGACACCGGCCTCTCACGCCGGTAACAGGGGTTCAATTCCCCTTGGGATCACCACAAAAACCGCCCTTCAGATAACAAATTGAAACCCCTTAAAGTTCGTGATATGCAAACACTATCTGCATGAGAATTGTCTGATTCATGAGTTGCTCTGCTGGCAAGATATCTATAGTATCATAACGTCTGGCGAGATAGCCTTTAAGGGGTTATCAGGTTTTCTGTTTAATTTATTTAAAGAGGACTTTTTCTTCCTAATCACCTGACAATGATAAGTTTTTTCTTTTAATCTCTATAGAATGTAGTATAAGGTGTTTTATGATAATCGTTTCTGTGCCGTTAAAAGGCCTCATCCTGGACCCATTAAAAAACATTGACCTTTCTACACTGCCTGAGGAAGAAGCAATTTCCCTTCTTAAAAGTTCGTATGGTTTTCTTGCGTCCTCGATAGATATCGATATACAGGACGGAATCGCGATCATTAAGCTGAAAGAACCGAAGAAGGAAGATGTTGATAAAGCCTTAAAAATCTATAAAAAGGGGGTTAATGAGGCTCAGCAGGGAGAATATCAGAAGGCTATTAAATGTTTTTTAAAGGTGCTTGGCGTAATCCCTAATCATGTAGATGCAAGAAGAAATCTTGCAATGGCCTGTCTTGAATCAGGGGATTCAGATAAAGCGCAAAAATACCTGAAGGAATGTATTCAGCTGGACACAAATAATGTCTGGTCATATCTCCTGCTTGGAAACATTTATGCAAAATACAATCATAATCTTGATGTCGCCGAATTCTATTTTCAGAAGGGGCTCTCCATACGACCGGATGATAATATGCTCCTTAACAATTATGCAGCTTTGAAAATGGAGAAAAAACAATTTAAAGAAGCTCAGGATCTGTTTGAAAAAGCCCTTGCAATTGACCCATCCTATCCCAATACATATTATGGACTTTCCCTGTTATATCAGTCTACAGGTAATGACGAGCAAGCAATAGAACTGCTTAATAGATTATTTGATCAACCAAAATCTGATGATATTAGAAGTGCACAGGTTTATGAACAGGCATGGAATTTGTTTTTAGAGATCAATAAAAATATCGCGGAAAAATCCTGCGACAAACTTATAGCATACATTTTGGACTATAAAAAAGAGGCTGAAGAAAGAACCGGCTTTCCCATACAGATTCTTGAAGACAATTCACTCGAATATGTTTCTGCAATAGCTCAGATGGCCTGGAAGCACAAACGCAATGAACATCTTATCAAATATCGTAAAAAATCGCCCGCTGTTACTCCACATCTTATTGCCCACGAAATTGAGCACATTTTGCTTGAAGATGCAGATAGAAAAAAAAAGCGCAACCGTTATTTTATTACTACCGCCAAGACAAGAGAACATGCCATACGTTCAATCAGCGATCATATTCATAAACTACAAAAACAAGGCTACGCAGAGGATAAAATAACACAGGTAACGCTTCAAATTACAAGCGGACTCTGCAATCAACTTTTCAACTGCCCACTTGACATGGTGGTTGAATACAGCCTTTTTCAAAAATATGATAAACTGCGTCCAAGCCAGATCGTTTCATTAGACCAGTTGCACAAGGAAGCACTCTACGTTCTCACAAGCAGTAAAATTCGAAAGCTTACCCCCCCCCTTCATATATCGTGCCAATATAACGCTTAATTGCGCTTCAGCTCTTTTTTTTGATTATCTTTTAAATAACAAATCAAACTATGCCGCGCCCTATAAAAAATCGAAAGTTTTTCAGGTCGGCATGGAATTGTTCAACATCTGGAAAGAAAAGATCGATTCTTTCATCCCGGGTGATGAATATGAAATGGTTGATGAATATGCACGGCTTTTGAAACTGCAAGGCTGGTATGATTGGCAACTGGACATAACAGAACCGTCTCCGGAAGAAAGCTCTCCAAATGGCACAACCAACCCTGAACTCCTGAAAGAAAAAGAACCAGCGGCTTTTTACTATTGCCTCGATGCTCTTCAAAGATTTGATAATAAATCACGGGAAGAAATTTTTAGTATTGTTTCAGAAATCGGCATGCTCGGAACAAAGGGCATAGATTATACCGATCCCGACAAGACACATCTCTTAAAAAGTATCCCACAGAAAGAATTTACCGGGCTTCATCTTTTGTGCCTGATGTACACAGGCTTCAAGATTATTGAACCCGATCTCGATACAGGACTTGATTTTGCAGATGCATACAAAATGGCGCTTGATGTCCACAAATCAAATGTTCATTAATTAAGGATTTAAATGCAAAAGCTCATTAAAAAGCTCAGAGAGTTTGCTAAAGAGCGAGACTGGGATCAGTTTCACTCTCCCAAGAACCTGGCTATAGCCCTTACTGTTGAAACAGCTGAACTGTTGGAAGAATTCCAGTGGCTGACCGAAGAACAGAGCCGAAAGCCGGATCAGAAGCGTCTCAATCGCATCAAGGATGAGATCAGCGATGTTATGATCTATCTCGTTCAACTGTCAGACCAGCTCGGTGTTGATCCGCTGGCATCCGCCTTTGAGAAGATTGAAAAGAACCGAGCTAAATATCCTGTAGACAAGGCAAAAGGGTCGGCTAAAAAATATACCGACTTATAGAGGCTTTGTAATTTAAAACATTTGCGAATGGCAACAAAGCTTCAATAATTTGCCCCCCACGGAGTTAATCTGGTGATTGTTTATTCTTCCACGAAAGCACAATTTCAAGAAGATGTCATGACAAATGACATTGGTAACATTATTTATGATGCCTATAAGGCAGCGACTGGCAGAAAGACAGGAAAATCAGAGATAGATTCTTGGATCAACTCACTGCAATACATGGATCGCGTTTTAAACGACAAGGATATTCCGAGGGAGGCAGGTGTTGCGATCGAGTATCACATTCCGCAAACATCCAACCGCATCGACTTCATATTGACGGGTACAGATGAGCAAGATCGAGAATCAGCAATTCTTATAGAACTCAAACAGTGGCAAAAAGCGACTTTAACAGCAAAAGACGCAATAGTTAGCACACGTTTTCAACACGGAGAAACAGAAAGACCACACCCCTCATATCAAGCATGGTCATATAAACGTCTTCTGGAAGATTTCAACCAGACCGTGCAAGAAGAAAAAATACAGCTTTTTCCCTGCGCATATCTTCATAATTATGAGCAGGACGATGTTATTACCAACGAATTCTACGCAGAATACATTCAAAAAGCCCCCCTTTTTCTTAAAAGCGATGCTCTAAAGCTACGCGAGTTCATAAAAACTAATGTCAAATATGGCGACAAAAAGCAAATCATGTACCGTATTGATCATGGCAAAATAAAACCATCGAAGAACCTTGCCGATCAACTTGTGTCAATGCTTCATGGTAACGAAGAGTTCGTGATGATTGACGACCAGAAAGTCGTTTATGAAACGGCCATCAAACATGCCAAGGAATCTTCAGCAATAAAGAAAAATGTATTGATCGTTGAGGGCGGACCAGGTACTGGAAAGTCAGTAGTGGCAATTAATCTGCTTGTTGAACTAACAAATCGCGAACTTGTTGTGCACTATGTTACCCGAAATTCAGCGCCGCGCTTAGTTTATGAAGCAATGCTTACCAACTCGTTTAAGAAATCACATATTTCAAATATGTTTCACGGCTCGGGCGCTTATTATTCGATGGCAGCGAACAGCTTTGATTGTTTGATCGTTGATGAAGCGCACAGGCTCAACGCAAAAGGGGGCATATATAACAATCTTGGTGAAAATCAGATTAAGGAGATAATCAGCGCCAGTAAGTTTAGCGTATTTTTTATTGATGAAGACCAAAAAGTGACCCTCAAAGACATTGGAGATAAGGAAGAAATTCGCCGTTGGGCAAAACAGCTAAAAGCAAATATTGCCGAACTCAAACTAGAGTCACAATTTCGATGTAATGGCTCAGACAGTTACCTTGCCTGGCTCGAAAATACGCTACAGATTCGAGAAACAGCAAACGACACACTTAAAGCTAATGACTATGATTTCCGCATCGTTGATAGCCCAACTGAACTGCATAATATTATCCGTGAAAAGAACAAGGAAAAGAATAAAGCCCGATTGGTAGCAGGTTACTGCTGGAAATGGATAAGCAAGCGCAACCCCTTACTCAAGGATATTGTTATTGGCGATTACAAGGCAACGTGGAATCTTGACACCGATGGACAAGCTTGGATTATCCAACCTGATTCAGTCAGTGAAGTTGGATGCATACATACCTGTCAGGGATTAGAATTAGATTACGTTGGTGTGATAGTTGGTCCTGATTTAATAGTTCGAAACGATAAAATCATTACACAACCCAAAGAGCGAGCTAGCACGGATAGATCAATCCACACATGGAAATCATTGATAAAAAAAGAGCCTAAAGTTACAAAGGAACGTCTCGATGCGATAATCAAAAATACTTACCGCACGCTCATGACCCGCGGGCAAAAAGGTTGCTACGTTTACTTTGTTGATAATGAAACACGACAATTTTTTGAGAAATGCATGGAGACCACTACTATCAGCGAGAAAATCCCCTTTGCTACATCGTTGTCTGAAGAAACCAAGGCAGCTGTTGTCTTACCATTCAGGCGTTTATCCCTTGAGGAGGTTAGGCCTTTCAAAAATTGTGTACCTCTGTATGACATTAAGGTAGCAGCCGGAACGTATAGCGATGAACAACAGGCTTTGGAACTGTATGACGGATTGAGTAGACAAAATATTTCAGACAATGAATGGGTTGAACTTCCTGACGCCTTCAGACCACGACCCGGGCTCTTCGTAACTCAGGTCGTCGGTGAATCGATGAACCGCCGGATACCAAACGGAGCCTGGTGCCTCTTCAGGTTGAAGCCTGAAGGTACCCGGCAGGGAAAAGTTGTACTTGCACGACATCGAGAAATTTCCGATACTGATACAGGTGGACATTACACCGTCAAGGTTTACGAAAGCGTAAAGGAGGTTCTGCCAGATGGAACATGGAGACATGCCTCAATCATCCTCCGCCCTGATACAACAACCCCAGGATACAAACCGATCTTACTCAGCGAAGAGCAGGGTAAAGATTTGAAAGTGATTGCAGAACTTGTTGCTGTACTATGTTGATATTACCACTTATTTGTAATTCAAAACAATTTGGTTTTTTTGATAAACAGAAGGTGATCGCTTGCGTCAACAACTTAAATTAAAAAAAGAAATAGCCATCCGGACAATATGATCTAGGAGCGATATGAAAAACATATTCTTTCTATACATCCCCCCTAATAATGCCGAAGCAATAATCCATTACCAAGATACAATCATTAATAAAGTTTCTCAAGAGCGTATATTCAGGTATGTCGACCAGAATGTTAAAAATTATTTAAGACGGATTTTTCAAGACAAGCCGATCGCTGTATGGGGGTCACGTAATACACCAGCTAATAGATCGAAATTTGAGAAAATGGAGGCGGGTGACAACTGAAGTGGTACAGTTATAGTGGACACCTCGAAAAGTGTGTTATAAGAATAAAACTTTTGGAGGTGCAAAATGACAACGAAGAAAAAGAGCTACTCGAAACAATTTAAAATCGATGCCGTTAAACTGGTAACCGAACAAGG